>JASHQD010000034.1 GCA_030037755.1 Terriglobia bacterium | reverse complement strand
CAACACGGTGGAGTTTGCGGTGCAAGATGGCATACCCTATGCGATCGACTTCCTGAATCCGGCGCCGGACGCGGACTACCACTCCGTGGGTCCGCAGAACTTTGAATGGGTCGTAAGCTCGGTGGCCGATTTCGCGGTGAAGAAGGCTCTGAGCGACGAGGACCCGGCGCGGCTGTATCACTGGTCGCATTTCCTGTCGGGAGGACAGGCAGCAGCACGAGGGGCGTAAGATGGGCCTGTGAGGCTGGAGATATGAACGTCGAGAAGACAATCGAATACATCCTAGACATGCAAGCGAAGGCCGAGGAACGATGGCGCGCGCCGGCCGTCGCCTGCGGAGTGATATACGGGACCCGGAGCGATGGAGGGCGGAGAGTGAGCAGTGGCAGGCAAAAACAGACCAGTACCTGGCGGAGATCAGTGACAAGCTGAATGCGCTGATCGATGTCGTTGACAAGTCCATTCGGCGTAACGGCGGGAAAAATCAGTAACGGAATTGCGGAGGACGGATTGAGCGTCCCATTCACCATCGGAATTGAAGAAGAGTACCAGACGGTCGATCCGGTCACGCGCAATCTGCGCTCCCACATCCACACCCAGCTTCTGGAGCAAGGCGCCACTCTCCTGGAGGAGGATTTCGTCAAACCGGAGATGCACCAGTCCGTGGTGGAAGTCGGCACGGGCGTGTGCAAGACCGTTCAGGAGGCGCGCGAGCACATCGTCAAGCTTCGCCGTCACATGGTGACGCTCGCCAAATCGCACGGCCTGCGTCTGGCGGCGGCCGCCACACATCCTTTTGCCGACTGGCGCGAGCAGGAGATTTATCCCGATCCGCGCTATCGCGAGATCGTGGAGGACATGCAGACGGTGGCGCGCGCCAACCTGATCTTCGGGTTGCACGTACACATCGGAGTGGAAGACCGCGAGGCCGCCATCCAGTTGATGAACGCCGCGCGCTATTTCATCCCGCACATCCTGGCGCTCTCCACGAATTCCCCCTTCTGGTGCGGCATCAAGACCGGATTGAAATCGTATCGCTGCAAAGTCTTCGACAAGTTTCCGCGGACCAATATTCCCGACTATTTCCCGAGCTGGGGCGAGTACGAACGATTCATCGGGCTGCTGACCAAGACGCACTGCATCGACAACGCCAAGAAGATCTGGTGGGACATCCGGCCGCATCCGTTCTTCAACACGCTGGAATTCCGCGTCTGCGATCTGCCCATGCGCGTGGATGAGACCGTCACTCTCGCAGCCCTCATCCAAGCGACGGTGGCCAAGCTCTACAAGCTCTATTCCGCCAACCAGGGATTCCGGCTCTACCGCCGCGCGCTGCTGATGGAGAACAAATGGCGCGCATCCCGCTACGGAATCGAGGGCAAGCTGATCGACTTCGGCAAGCAGACGGAAGTTCCGTTCCACGACCTGGCGGAGGAGTATCTCGCGTTCGTCGACGATGTGCTCGACGAGCTTGGCAGCCGCGAGGAGATCCAGTACGTGCGCACCATCCTGCGCGACGGGACGGGCGCCGACCGGCAGTTGCGGGTTTTCGAGGAAACGCAGGATCTGCGCAAAGTGGTCGATTACATTATCGATGAGACCGAAGTCGGTCTGTTCGAGCAGAATGCTGCCGCGGTTCCCGCGGCATCGTGAGGGGAAATGAACGAAGTTTTTCGAGACGTCAAGATCGATTCCGAGCTGGCCTGGGGAGCGCGCAACGCGGTGCGCGTCTGCCTGAAGGTCAAGCCGGAGGAAAAAGTCACGGTGATTACCGATCGCGAGTCGCTGCCCATCGCGGCCAGCCTGGCGCAGGAACTTGAAGATGTGGGCTCGGCGTTCCGTCCCTGGGTTCTGGAAGACGTGGCCCCGCGCCCGCTCGGAGATATGCCGGCGGAGATCCTGACGGATCTCGAAACCAGCCGGGTGAGCATCTTCGCTGCGCAGGCGCAGCGGAACGAGTTGCGCTCACGCATGCAAATGACCGAGGTGGTGAATCGCCGCAGGATCCGCCACGCGCACATGGTGAACATCAATCGCCAGATCATGATGGAAGGCATGCGAGCGGACTTCAACAAGGTGGACGAGATCAGCGTGCGAGTGCGCGACATCGCGAGCGCGTCCGGCGCCATCCGCGCGCGCACGGCGGCCGGCACTGACATCACCGCCGATCTGAATCCGAACTACAAGTGGATCAAGACCAGCGGCATGATCTCGCCGGAAAAGTGGGGGAACTTGCCCGGAGGCGAGGTCTTCACCGCGCCCGGCGAAGTCAATGGCACTTTTGTGGTGGACGGCGTTGTGGGCGACTACCTCTGCAACAAGTTCGGCGATCTGCGCGCCGCGCCCCTCACCATCCGCATCCGCGCCAATCGCCTGACGGACGTCTCCTCGGCCAACAAGGAACTGGAGCAGGAATTCTGGGCCTACACGCATACGGACGAGAACAGCGACCGCGTGGGCGAATTCGCCATCGGCACCAATATCGCCCTTGACCACGTCATCGGGCACATCCTGCAGGACGAGAAGATTCCGGGCATTCACATGGCCTTCGGCGATCCCTACGGATCGCACACCGGCGCGGAGTGGCAGTGTTCGACCCACATCGACGTGGTCGGCACCAACTTCGATATCTGGGCCGACGACCGCCAGATCATGCGGCAGGGACGATTCACGCTCGAGTAGATGGATAAGCAACAGATCTTAAATGGAATCAAGCCGCGTCGAGGCTTCGAGAGACGCGAGCTCATGTAAGAGGGGCCGCTACCCAGCGACGAACGGACGCGCAAGACGCTGTCCTCGCTCATCAGATTAGTGCTATGAAAAGGATGTGGACTCGAATCTCGACTTCGAGCTGCTTGAACCCATTCGCGATGTTGAGACGTTCGCCGTTGGCAGCTCCATTCGCGAGCTTGCAGATCTGCGCAAAAAGTACGGCAAGGGACACTGGATGAAGCGACAGGGATTCGCGCGGGTCAGATTGGTGGATGGTAGAATCGAGACAGCCGAAATACACTGGTACGAGGCCCACGGGATCGGAAAGCGCGGCATGAAGATCAAACGAACGACATAAACCGAAAATGCGCACACTAAACAAAAGACGGTCCAAGTTCGTGCTCTGCCTCGATAACTCCGGCCACGAAGTCTCTCTTCAGGTCCGCAAAGTGTACGAGCGCCTTCCGGACGCCAAAGCCGAAAGCCATGGCTACATCCGAGTCATCGACGAATCGGGTGAGGACTACATGTTTCCGGCCGACCGCTTTATTCCGCTGGACCTATCGAGGGACACTGAAGCTGTCATCGACGAAGCCGTTGAGACAGCACACTGAGCCCGCGTTACAGGCCTACCCGCCGATGATTCCGGAGCTCCGGCAACGATTTAACGCCAACTTCACGCCCGGCAAGTATCAGGGTTTCCTGGATAGCCTCGACCGCGCCTGCGGTGTTCATATCGCGTTC
>JASHQD010000512.1 GCA_030037755.1 Terriglobia bacterium | reverse complement strand
GGCGTAGGGTGATGCGGGCGCCAGTCGCGCCGCCACATCCGGTCTGAAGGCGACCTTATCGCCGGGCCACGGCACCTCTCGTTTCCCCAACCGCCCCATTTTGAACTCATGCCGGTCCGCAACCGCGGCCTCACTTTGCCGAGAGCGGAACTCCCGCCTTGCCGCGACAACAGCTAAGAAATAGCTTGACTTCGGCTACATCCGTAGCTATTGTATGGCCCACGTTCGAGGGGGGGGCCGGTCAATCCGGTAAGGAGTCCTTGTTTGGGTCCCCTGGAGCTAGTTCGACTCCCCGAACTGATGGCGCGCGGCCAAGGCCGCCCGCAGATCACCATCGCGCTGATCGACGGCCCCGTGGCCCGCGATCTTCCGGATCTGGCCGCCGCAAGCATCCGCGAAATACCCGGAAAGCTCAAAGGAACCTGCTCTCGCGCCGATACCGTAGCGTGCACGCACGGCACCTTTGTGGCCGGCATCATCGCGGCGCGCAGAGGTTCCCCGGCTCCGGCGATCTGTCCCGGATGCACGCTGCTCCTTCGCCCCATTTTTGCGGAAACGGTAAACGGCAACGGGGACATGCCGAGCGCATCCCCCCAGGACCTTGCCGAAGCCATCATCGACAGCGTCGAGGCGGGGGCGAAGATCATCAATCTCAGCGCTGCCCTGGTTCAAACATCTCCCAGGGGCGAGGCCGACCTCCAAAGGGCGCTCGATTATGCCGCCGGGCGCGGCGCTATTACGGTGGCCGCGGCCGGCAATCAGGGGAGCGTGGGAAGCTCCGCGATCACGCGTCACCCGTGGGTGATTCCCGTGGCAGCGTGCAATCTTCAAGGCCGTCCGCTCGCTGAATCGAACCTGGGAAGCTCGATCGGCCGGCGAGGATTGAGCGCGCCGGGCGAGGGTGTGACGAGCCTAGGGTCAGACGGCAAGGCGCAGACTTTCGGCGGGACCAGCGCCGCGGCGCCCTTCGTCACCGGGGCGATCGGATTACTGTGGTCGGAGTTCCCGTCGGCTCGAGCCGCTGACGTGAAGCTGGCCGTAACGCAGTTCGCCAGAGTGGCAAGAAACACGGTAGTACCGCCACTCTTGGACGGTTGGGGAGCCTATCAACGGATGGCCGCGGCTTACGGCGCGAGAAAGGCGTCATGAAGAAGAAGGGACGAACCGGGGATCGCGGGGAGAAGCCCGAGAGGGAGCCTCGCCGCGTTCGTCTTCCACGATTCCTCATCGAGGAAGAGATCGGCCTGGGCGATGCCGTCAAGCGCGTCACCTATGCGGTCGGAATCAAGCCTTGCGGTGGTTGCGAGCAGCGAGCCGCCGCGTTGAATCGCTGGATGCATTTCACGCGATAGCCGGTCGGTCACTGAACCGAAGCGAAGGAGGCGAGAAGCAATGCGGTTACCTGGTTTTACGGCCGAGCGAGCTCTTCCAGCTGCCGCCAAGGGTTACGCCCAAGTCTCGGTACCCGAGAGGTCGGAAGTATCAGGCCGGGTCGTGGCGGCCAACTACGTTTGCGCGAACGGCACCTGCGCCTGTTCAGGGCTGAGCGAGTGCTTGGCCTGCATAATGGATCCCGACGCGTGCGGCGGCAAGCACAATTACATGTGCTCGGGCGGCACGTGTATCTTCTGGAGGCTTTCCTCGGGTTCTGGTGTCGTCGTAGGTGGCGGACGTCTGCCCGGATTGCTTTAGAACAGGGACCCGCATCAAGCAGGCTCTTGGTCTTTTGTCGACTTGGCTTTTTGGTGAACGGCGTCTTGGCGCAAGATCTGGAAGGGCCGCAGGGCTTGAGCGACGAGCCCTGCGCCAAAACTTCAAAGCGGAGGGAATTCGATGGACCCATCAGAGACGGTAATTGAAAAGCACGACGAAACCAGCTTGAACGCGATCACCCCGTCTGCAACGAGCGCTCCGGCGGTTATTGCGCCGCAGTCGTGCCCCACTTGCGGGACCGCTGGCGCCGCGGGCCAGGCTTCGCAGTCCGGCGCTCCGGCGGCACCGTCCTATATCTATGCGATCGGCCGAATCGAGGCGCGCTTTCCGAAAATCTCAGTGGAAAAAGAGTTCGCCCAGGCCGTCGGGCGGGACAAAACCGAGGGATTCACAGACCGGAAAGCGTTCCAGGCTGTGCTCTCCAAACCCGAGAACCGGTATCTCGCCCGCCAGTTGTGCTGGGTGATGACCATCGAAGGCCTGGAGACCTACATCGTGATCCCTCGCGATCCCGCGGACCTGAGCCTGCTGATCGAGGCCCTGCGTCCCACGCCGCAACCCTGGGACCTTGACTGCGTCATCGGGATTCGCGGCCCCATCGCGCCGCCCGAATTGTGCAACGGCCTGATGGTGCCGATCGTGATCTTCGATCAGATATATTCCTTTGACCGCGATGCCCTGATCAAATCCATTCCCAAGCCCGAGAAGACCGCGGCGAAGGATTTCGCGCCCGCGGCCGAAGAACTGTTCGACCGCATCATGCAGATGACCGACAACGCCGGCGCCACGGACGAGAATCGGGCGCTCAATTACCTGGCCGTCCGCTACCCGCGCGTCTACGAATCGGTGGCGGAGGCGTTTGGACGGAACGAATCCCTGACCGCAGTGTCCGTGCGTCCGTCGCCGTTGAGCGGGACTCGCAAGGTGCTTGAGGCGATCCTTTCCTACACGAACCGCACCACGGACGTGGTCAGCAAGCAGTCGGTCCGCGTCGACGTGACCGACGAGTTTCCGTTCCTGGTCACCAAGCTCTCGCCGTACTACGATCGGTGAGGCCAGCCTGCTCCTCAAGCGTTCGCTGACAAAAGGAGCATCGCTTGCTGACGCAGCCGCCAGTCTGGCGCGGCGAGATTCAAGGAGCGACAGAAATGGGAATTCCAGGATATTCCGCCGAAGCGACCTTGTATCCTGCGCGCCGCGTGTACCGCGGACACAGCGGAACCGGGGGCGCTGCCTTGGCCACTCTTATCCCGGCTCAGAGTGACTGTGGTTGCGGCACCTCGTATGCCGAGTGCCTGGCTGCGGCCGCGGTGGGATGCATTTTTTCCGCGGGCATCGGTTGCGGCGTTGGTGTTGGCGTCTGCATCGCTAAATATGCGTATTGCCTGGCAACCTGCAGCCCGAGCGGCGGTGGCGGCGGGGGTGGGGGTGGCGGGCCGGTTCCAACTCCTTGCTGTGGCTACGGCAGGACCTGCCGTTGTGGGGGCAAATGCGTGCCCGGCCGCGGTTGCGTGGGCGGTTCATGCCTGCTCCCGAATGAATCCTGTCAGTGAACCAATAGTCGGAGCAGCGCAACCGCGCGAGTATGTCGCGAACCCGCAAAGTCGTGAATCAGACCGGAGGGTCCGCGACAGCCGGTCGCGAGAGCGTCAAAAAAGGGAGGAGATAGAAATGGCGACGCCAGGATTTACGGCTGCGGCGTCACTCTACGAGACACGCTTCCACTACGTCACAGTGGCCGGCGGCTCATCCGCCGGAATTGTGCCCCAGCTATCGGCAGGAGGCCCGGGTTTTGACGCCGACTGGTGCAGATACGTTTGTACGCTTTGCGTGGTCACCTTTCCGAATGTCTGCTTCGGATGCTGCTGGGACTGCTTCATCTGCGGGATCGTGATTATTACGGGTGGTGAGAAGGCATGAGGCTGGGGGAACACTCGAAGGGAGGGAGTCAGCGAGCGATAGCATCGCCGATCGTCAGTTCACCGGACGTCCAGGCCAGAGTTGGAAGCGACAAGAAAGCATAAGGAGGTATCGCAGATGACGCTACCACAGTTCACCGCGGAACTTTCGTTTCGTCCCGCCACTCCTGACTACCAGGTGCGGCGGCAAGAGAAAGCGTCTGGAGAAGGTGTAGTCCCCGCCTACTGGGTGCAGTCGGGGACGACGCTATGGGTTTGCGACGACTCGGGGTGTGTGCCGGTTGCATCGGCAGCGGGCGGCATCTCGGGATACGTATATCTGTAAGATTCCCTGGTAAAGTCCTGAGGTGACGCGAACGCCCTTCGCCGGTGCGGAGCACAGTTTCGTCCGAAAGAGGAGGCGGTATGAGGCTGCCGGGATTCGAGGCGGACGCAGCAGTCTACCGAAGCTCGCGAAGCTACGCCACTCTCTCTGCTCCAGCCCGAGGGGGGTCCGAAACAGGTTCGCAGGTGGATCTTTTCAGTGAGGTGACTCCTGCCGCCTGTTACGAACACTGTTTCGAGAATCCCCTGTCGTGTTCGAGAGATTGCATTTCCACGTGTGGATATAACACTTCGACCCCCCTGTGCCTGTCCGGCGAAACCTGCTGCACGAGCTTGAATCGCGAGACATTTGAGTGTTGTACCAGCGGCGAAGTCTGCCTGAACGGCGCCTGCAGCTCCTGCCCTTCCGGTCTCACGGCCTGCTCGGGCGTCTGCGTCAACCTCCAGAACGATCCCAACAACTGCGGAGGCTGCCGCCAGACCTGCATTGGAGGCACCTGCGTCGCCGGGGCGTGCACCTGCCCGAGCGGATCGAGCCCTTCGAACGGCCTGTGCTGTCCCATGGGCCAATCGAATTCCAACGGCGTGTGCTGTTCGCCCGGCCTGGTCGGAACGAACGGCATCTGTTGCCCGCCGGGCCAGACGGGCTGTGGAGGCGATTGCGTCGACACGCAAAGCGATACGAACAACTGCGGCTTCTGCGGGAATCAATGTTCAGGAGGACAGACCTGTACCCAGGGCGCGTGCATGGGCGGAGGAAGCGGCGGGCTTTGCGGCGCCAGTTGCTACCTGGCGTGCGCTGGCGGATTTCTGGGGTGCGGCCTGGGTTGCCTTCCCATTTTATTTGCGCCACCACCGGTTGATGTGCTTGCGTTCGTTCTGTGTCTCGGAGCCGCCTGCGGCAGCGGAGCCGCGGTCTGCGCCCTGGCGTGTCCGCCGAGCTGCGGGTAGTGTCCTCATTTCGACGTAGGTGCGGACGAGGTTACGCTGATGAACCTGCCGGGTT
>JASHQD010000511.1 GCA_030037755.1 Terriglobia bacterium | reverse complement strand
CATGATCATCGAGCGCCGCCACGTCAATGCCGTGGTTTCGACGGATCCGGCGCGGCTCGACATGGACGTGATCCACCGGTTCCTGTCGCGTGCCTATTGGTGTGAAGGCATTCCACGCGAGGTTCTGGAGCGCGCCATTCGCAATTCGATCTGCTTCGGCGTTTATATCGACAGCGCTCAGGTCGGATTCGCTCGCGTCGTCACGGATCGGGCAACCTTCGCCTATCTTGCCGACGTCTTCATTCTCGAATCGCACCGCGGCCGCGGACTCTCCAAGCTGCTGATGGAAACGATCATGTCGCATCCGGATCTTCAGGGATTGCGCCGGTTCAGTCTCGGGACCCGTGACGCGCACGGTCTCTACCGTCAATTTGGATTCAAGCCGCCGGGAATGCCCGAAAGGCTCATGGAGATAGTCGACCCGGACGCTTACAAGCGGACGCGCGCGACGGAATACGACCAGCCGGAGGCGGCTCCGGCGCCTGCAAAAGCCGCCGTTACCGACTGCTCTTCTCCGATGAAGATTCTCTTCGTTTGTATCGGAAATGCCTGCCGCAGCCCGATGGCTGAAGCTTTCGCGAATCATCTGGGAGAAGGCCGGGTGCATGCCTGGAGCGCGGGGCTGTTTCCGGTGGGCTGGATCGCCCCTGAGACTTTCGAGGTGATGAAGGAGAAGGGTATTTCTCTCGACGGGCAATCGTCGAAGGGGTTGGAAAACATTCCGGTTGCCGAGATGGACCTGGTGGTTGAGATGGCGGGCCTGAGTTATCCCTGTCCCCTGCCCGCGGAGTTCAAGGGGCGGGTCATCCAGTGGGAGATTCCCGACGCGTTCACAAGCGATCTCGAATGCAACCGCCGGACCCGCGACCTGGTCGAAGTGCACGTACGGGCCCTCTTGGAAGAGCTTCAACCGAATGCCGGTTCGCGCGACGAGCGCGCCGGAAATAGCGTATAGTCTTTAGGCGTGCCGGTGCCGGACCGGCCAGAGCCGGAGGAATATCCGGGCTCGTTGCTCAGTACGCTGCGCGTCTGACTCGAACCCCGTCCCAGGGAGGGTGTTATGAAAAAAGCGTCTATTCGAACGCTGGTGGTGTGCTTCGCTCTGATCGGCACGTTGCTTTCCGCTCGGGCTCAGACAAACGATTCCACGACTCCGCCGAAATTTCGATTGCCCGCCGACCTAGCCGTTCCGGTCCGTTACGCGCTGGATATGACGATTGTTCCGGATCAAGACAGTTTCAACGGTAGCGTGGACGTGAAGATCGATGTCAAGCAGGCAACGCCGGTGCTGTGGCTGAATGCCGAAAGGCTTCAGATCAAAGAGGCATCGCTCACGACCGATGGCGGCACGGTCCCCGCCAGGATCCTCACCGAGCCGCATGACTACGCCGGCTTTCAGTTCGATCGTCCCGTCGGCCCGGGTGCGGCGACCTTGCACGTGACCTATCAGGGCGAGATTAATCGCAAGGACCAGCAGGGCATCTTTCAGATGAAGGATGGTGATCAGTGGTACGTCTACTCGCAGTTCGAGCAGATCTGGGCTCGCCGCGCGTTTCCTTGCTTTGACGAGCCGGGCTACAAAGTGCCGTGGCAGATGACGCTGCACGTCAAGAAGGATCAAGCGGCGCTCTCCAACACGCACATCATTTCCGAGACCGACAACGGCGACGGGATGAAGACGGTGAAGTTTGCGGAGACCCCGCCGCTGCCCAGTTACCTGGTGGCCCTGACCGTCGGCAACATGGAACTGGTCGATGCGGGCACTGCAGGAAAGAAGAACACGAAGATTCGAATCGTGGTGCCGAAGGGCCACGCCGTGGAGGCGAAGTACGCCGCTGAGACTTCGGGACCCATCCTGACGCTTCTCGAGAACTACTTTGGCATTCCGTATCCCTATGACAAGCTCGACGAAGTCGCCGTCCCGCTCTCGGGCTTGTCGATGGAACATCCCGGGCTGATCACGCACTCCGGATTCATCATCATGAGAAAGCCGGACGAGGACACGCTCAGCCGGCAGCGCGAGTGGGTGAGCGTGTGCGCTCACGAGATGGCTCACCAGTGGTTCGGCGACCTGGTCACGACCGCGTGGTGGGACGACATCTGGCTGAACGAAGGATTCGCTTCCTGGATGGCGAACAAGATTGTGAACGAGTACCACCCCGAGTGGCAGATGAATATCAGTGAGCTGAACGGCTACCAGGGGGCGATGTACAACGATCAGCTGGTCACCGCGCGACAGGTTCGCCAGCCGATCCTGAGCAACGACGATATCGCCAATGCCTTCGACGGAATCACGTACAACAAGGGCTCGGCGTTGCTCAACATGTTCGAGACCTACATGGGGCCGGAGCGATTCCGCAGGGGCATCCAGCGATACCTCAAGCAGTACGAATGGCGCAACGCTACGTCGGCCGAATTCCTCGCTGCCCTGGCCGGTGACGATCACGACGTCGCGGCGGCTTTCTCCAGCTTTCTCGATCAGCCCGGCGTTCCGTTGATTTCGACGAAGCTGGAATGCAACGGCGGATCGGCAAAGCTGGAGCTGTCGCAGGCCCGATTCTTCCCGCTGGGCTCGAGCGGAACCGAGACGCAGCTGTGGAAAGTGCCATTTTGCGTGCGATATCCCTCCGGCAGCGACCAGGCACGCCAGTGCGTGCTTTTGCAGCAGCAAGCGGGTGAGATGGAGCTCAGCAAGGCAAGCTCCTGCCCGGATTGGGTGGACGCGAACGCCGATGCCGACGGCTACTACCGGGTTCTTTACCCGAGCGCGGTTCTGACCAGCCTGCTCACGACAGACTACAGCGTGCTCACGCTCCCCGAGAAGGTCTCACTGATCGGAGACGTTAGCGCACTGACCGGAAACGGCAAGGTTCCCCTGGGACAGGCGCTGGCGCTTGCTCCTCCCCTGGCTCGCGATCCGGCCCGCCAGGTGGTCAACAAGACGATGGAGATCACCACCGGCCTCCAGGACAACATGGTCGAGCCGAACCTGGTGTCGCGCTACCGCCAGTATCTGTCGGATGTGTACCGAGCGCGTGCCCACGAGTTGGGATGGGAATCGAAACCGGGCGAGAGTGACGACAACCGCCTGCTCCGTCCTTCCCTTGCGGGCGTGATGGCCGATCAAGTGGAGGATCCGGAGGCGATCGCCGAAGCGAGAAGGCTGGTGCTGGCCTGGTTCGACGATCGCAAGGCCGTATCGCCTGACATGGTGGGTACGGTCCTGGTGAGCGCTGCGCAACATGGCGACCGCGCCCTTTTCGATCGCATGCGTGCCGCCGCCACCTCGGAGAAGGATGAAAACATCCGGGGCACACTGCTTTTTGCATTGGGATCGTTCCGGGATCCTGAGATCGCCAAAGTGGCGCTGCCGATCGTGCTCACGGACCAGTTTGACAGCCGGGAGTCCCTCAACATTCTCTTCGGCGTGGCGCAGCTGACGAAGACACGCGATCTGGCCTACGACTTCGTCAAGCAGAACTGGGATGCGGTGATCGCGAAGTTCCCGACCGATACCGGCGCATTTCTGCCCTTCGTGGCGGGCGGATACTGCGATGAGCAGCACCGCCAGGACGCCAAGAGTTTCTTCGACGGCCGATCGACCAAGTACACGGGTGGACCACGAAACCTGGCGCAAATGCTGGAGGGAATCGACCTCTGCATCGCCTACAAACAGGCCCAGGAGCCGAGCGTGACGGAGTTTCTCGAGAAGTACGACTCGAACGCGGCGTCGGGGTCGGCAGGATCAAAGTAGAATTGAAGAATATGGATGAATTTGTGCTCGAAGACGGCTTGCCGTTCGACCGCGGGGTCCACGGCAGCGATACACACTTCTGCGATCGAACGGAGGCCGTTGAGCGGGCAAAAGAGGCTGGAGGAGAAAGGATGCACACGAACGTCGATCATCATGATGCTGAATTGTTGCTTCGCTTGTACGACCTGCGCCGCGAAGAGAAACTTCGTCGCGCGCGCGAGTGGTTCGGACGCAGTTTCCGTGCCCAGAATGCGGAGGAATTTGAAAAGGCCTGCCCGCCCGGATCGGAAGAGAATGCCTATTTCCGCATGGTGATTTCGTACTGGGAGATGGCCGCGTCGATCGTGAATCACGGCCTCATCCAGGAGCAGTTCTTCTTCGAGAACAGCCCTGAGCTCTGGTTCACGTTCGAGCGGAGCAAGGCTGCGGTTGGGGCGATGCGCGAGCGCCAGAAGAACCCGCACATTTTCGAGAATCTCGAGAAGTTGGCAGCGAGGTTTGAGAAATGGGCCGATGAGCGCGCGCCGGGATCGATCGAAGCGAGGCGCAAGATGATGAGCGCCATGGGACGGGCGGAACCCGCCAAGTGAGTCGGGGGTTGCCGGGTCGGCGCCCGGCGCAGGTCTGTGTTCGCGAAGTTGCATCACGAACGAGATGCGTGAAGTTGCATCGCGAACGAGATGCCTGAAGCTGCATCGCGAACGAGATGCCTGAAGTTGCATCACGAACGAGATGCCTGAAGTTGCATCCGCGAAGTGGACATGCTCTCGCGCCGGATTGCGCTCCGGAATCGGGAATCCGGATTCCGGAATCGCACTGGTCAGTGAATTCCCCAGAAGAAGTATCCCGGACCAACCCGCATGTTGTGAATGACCGACGCGGGCACGAGCGCGGCAATGAGGAATCCTCCGACGGTCTGCGCGAGCGCGAGCGGCCAGATGTTGCGGTATCGCGCGAAGACTTCGGAGAAGATGAATCCGGCAACGGTGGTCGCGACCATCAGCACCGGATTCGGGATGTGCGCGGCGCCGAACATGAGCGCGACCACGGCTGAGCTGACGTGGCGATTCCGGATCGCCTGCATCAGCCGGTTGTGAAAATACGACTGCGTGAGATACTGCTGGCACACGCACCACGATCCGTAGCCCAGAAAGTAGAGGCCTGACGCGGGACCAGGCCAGAACAGGTGAAATCGTCCGCTGGCGAATCCATAAATCACCATCGGGATGTACAGCGCCAGCATGATCGGCAGTGCGAGTCCCGCGTTCGCACCAAGATTCGTCCTGCCGAGCCCGAGATCGGCGATCGTATCGCGATGCAGGATATGGCTGGCAGCGAAAACCGGGAGAAACGCAATCCAAAGATAGGGGTGGCTGTGCTGCCATCGCCAGATGTCCAGCAGCACGCAGGCGAAAAGCGCCGCGGCCTCAAGTCCGTTGAGGAGACGCTTCAGTTCGTCGCGCGTGGCGGGCTCGAGGGTTCCGATCGCTTGAATTGACGCGCTCATTTCCGATCCATCCTGGACCCAGTGTCATACTTGTGTTTGGCGCCTGGGCGACGCTGGGGCGTCGTTTGCGCAACCGTCTCGTGATGAAAAAAACAGTTCTTATCATTCTGGCGGCAGCGAGTCTGCTGGTTGGCGGCGTGTGGATCGGCTTGAACACGCCCGGGCAAGCCCGCGGCCGTCATGTGCTCGTTATCTCCATTGACGGCATGGGTTCGAGCTACTACATGAATCCGCCGCCTGGCCTCGCGATTCCCAACATCCGCAGCTTGATCGAGCACGGAAGCTACGCCGAAGCCGTCGAAGGCGTCTATCCGGCGGTGACTTATCCGTCGCACACGACGCTCGTGACGGGGCGCATGCCCGCCGAACACGGCATCTACACGAATTTGTCGTCGCGGCAGGCCGGCAAGGATCCCGCCGCGTGGTTCTGGTTCGCCAGAGACATCCGGGTGCCAACGCTGTGGGACGAGGCGAGGTCGCATCAGCTGACCACGGCCTCCGTCGCCTGGCCTGTTACGGCCCGCGCGCCGATCGACTGGGACGTGCCGGAGATATGGGACGCGAGCAAGGCGGCAGCTCCGGAACCATTCTACGTCGCGCGATTCATGAATCCATTCGTTACCCTCGAAGTCGGCCTCTCGCTCGGTCTGCCGGGCCGCAACAGCGAGGACGACGGAAATCGCACCCGCATCGCCGAGGAGTTTGTGATGCGCCACCATCCGAGCCTGACGCTGGTGCATCTGGAAGCGCTGGACCTGGCCGAGCACGATCGCGGTCCCGGCAGCGCGCAGGCCATCGCCGCCCTCGAGCGTGACGACGTCCACCTCGGTGAGATGCTCGCTGCGGTCAGGGATGCCGGCATGGAAAGTTCGACGGACGTTTTTGTGCTCTCCGATCATGGATTTCTGCCCGTGCGGCGCGACGTTCAGCCCAACCAGTTGCTGGCCAAGGCCGGTCTGCTCACGATCGACTCGCGCGGCCGCGTGACCGGCGGCAAGATCACGACCGTGATCAACGAGGGTTCGTTCTTTGTCTACTGGCCCGACGGCGAGGACTTCGCGGCGCAGGTCGAATCGGCCTTGAAACCGTTGCGCGACCAGGGGTTGATCTACGCCGAGTTTGACCGGCAGGCGCTTAAGCGCATGGGTGCCGACCCGCAAGCGCAACTGGCCTTCGAGGCCGCGGACGGCGCCCGATTTGTCGCTGATGCCAGGGGCTCGCTGGTCAGAGAACTGAGCTATACGAACGGCGACCATGGATATCTTCCTTCGCGGCCCGGCCTCCAGGCGTCCTTCATCGCCTGCGGTCCGGACATTCGGGCGGGCATCGATGTCGGAGGGATCGCCATGACCCAGGTTGGTCCCATCCTGCTCGAGGCGATGGGCATTCACGATCCGAGTTTCGGCGATCGTCCGCCGCTCGACAGCATCTTCAAGAACCAGGCTCATTGAGCCTGGCCATCCATTCCGCCGCCTCATCGCGGCCCGCGGCTGGACTCTCAAACAGCGCTGCAAAATCGAAATCCGGAAATCCGCGCCGCGTGAGCCGCGCCGGCAGCTGATCGCGCAGGGCGTCCGGGCCTGCGGAAGGGAAGGCCATCACGATTTCGAATACCGCCTGATGCGCAGCATCACTCCACTTGTAATCCGCAAGCTGAGTGCGCGCGGCCTTACGTGCCCGAAATCCATCTTCCGTATCGACACAAAGCGCGGCCAAAACGCGGCGCTCCAATCTCGCCCTTGAATCAGCGGTCATTCACGTCCCAGGTCAGCGTCCTCCGGGCTTGCGGTTTGCGTTCTTCAGTGCCGCTGCGTGTTCCACCAGAGCCTGCAGGATGCCGTAATAGGCGGGCTTGGGCTGGTACATCTCGTCAAACAGCAGCGGCTGGGCGTCTTCGCGCGGATCGCGGACCTTGGCGCGCAGCCAGGTGCGGATGTCCGAAAGCCCGAAGACGATCAGCGTGTTGCAATTCGAATCGGCCAGGCACGTCGCGGCTACGTCGTGATAGATCTGCTTCTGGCGCTCCATGGGATCGGGAAAGGCGCCCGGCGGACCCTGATAGACGTCCATCTCCGTGATGTAAGCCTGCACCCTGGCCTGGCGTGCCCGGCCGAGGAAGTACTTCAGCTCGTCGAGATACGTGGGGCGCAATTGCTGCGCCTCGATATGCATCTCGGTTCCGGCGGCGTCGATGGGGACCCCGCGCGCTTTCAGCCGCTCGATCATGTCGAAGAATTCGTCGCACTTGGCGCGATCGATCCCCGCCTGGCCGAAGGTCTCGTTCAACTCCAGGATGACATTCGGATTCGCGGCGCGGGCGTACCGGAACGCTTTCTCGATGTATCCGTCGCGTCCGAACGCGGCTTCCCACGGCTGATTCTTGTTTGAGAGCGGCTCATCGACGACCTCCCATGCGAAGTAGCTGTCGCCGCCGTGCCGCAGGGTCGTTTCGATGTAATCCTTCAGTATTTTGTCGAATTCCGAGGCCGGCCGGCCGAAGTTGCCGAAACGTTGCGGTACCAGCCAGTCCGGCGCCACCACGCCTGCGCGATAGATGGGCGCCGCGCCAAAGAGCTTCTGGTCGTGCTCGCGCGCGAATTGCATATCGCGGTCCATGCCGCTGAAGTCGTAGTGGCCCTGCACGGCCTCAACCTGCTTCATGAAGACGAACGAGATAAAGACGTTGAACTCGCGGCCCAGGACCTCCTGGTAACTCGGAATGTCGAACATCTTGGGTTGCATGATGGAGCCGATATGGAATCCAAAGATGTCGGCGACTTCGCGCAGCGTCGGAGTGATCTGCGCCTTCGCATGCGAGGGAGTCGCTGCGCGCACCGGCGCGACTTCCTGAGAGGCGGGCGTGGCGGCAGGCCGCGCGGTGTCCTGCCCGCCAGGCTGTAGCGGCGGTGTCCTCACCGCCGCGCCTCCCTTGTGCGTAAGGGCCGCAGCTAAAACGATCAGCACTGAGGCTGCAGCGAGGACCCAAAACCTCGAAAGCCCGCCAGGTTTCCTGATGTGATGACTCAATTTCATCCCTTCTTCGCCAGCTTTTCCTGAAGCGCCTGCTCGAGACCGTAATATGCCGGCTTCTTCCCGTAGCGCTCGTCAAACGGCAATGGCTTGGCGTCCGGACGCGGATCGCGCGGACGCGATTGATACATGTTGTGCGCGTCCGAGATGCCCCAGGTGTAGAACGCCTTGCAGGCCGGGCTCGCGAGGCACGCGGCCATGACGTCGTGATACACCGTTTTCTGGCGCTCAAACGGATCCGGAATCTCGCCAGGCGAGCCCTGGTACGCATCCATCTCGGTGACGTAGACCTGAAGCCCAGCGCGATGGCATCGATCGAGGAAATCGCGGAATTCGTCGAGATATGTGGGACGCAAAGACGGCATCTCCAGATGCATCTCGATGCCGGCGGCGTCAATCGGACCGCCTTTCGCCTTCACTTTCGCGACTAGGTCAAAGAAGCGATTGGCGAGGGCGGGTTCGACGCCCGAGCGTCCGAACGACTGGTTCAGCACCAGCACAGCATTCGGATTCGCCTCGCGAGCGTAGCGAAACGCGCGCGCCGTGTATTCCTCGGTCGCGAATGTAGTTCCGAAAGGACGATTCTCGGTCGTCAGAGGCTCGTTGACCACCTCCCAGGCGGCGAAGACGCTTCCGCCGTGACGCACCACCGTCTCGATGTGATCGCGCATCACGCCGTCCAGTCCATGCTGAGTCCAGAAAAAGCTGTGCATCCAGTCGGGAAGGCTCGCGGGCTTGTAGATCAGCGGGGCGCCGAACAGCGTCATGCCGTGCTCGCGCGCGAACGCCGCTTCCTGGTCCATTTCGGTGAAGTTGTAGCGGTCCTTCTGCGGATGCACGAGCTTGAACATGGTAACCGATTCGGCGGAGTTGTACTCGCGGGCCAGCGTGTCGCGAAATTGGGCATCCTGGCGGAAGAGCATCGGCATGATCGCGGTGCCAATCTTAATCCCAGCCTGATCGGCAAGCTGGCGCAGGGGAACGTCAACGCGGCTGAGATCCTTTTTCGATTTCACGGTACGAGCTGATTGAGCGGAGAGCGGCGCCGCCAGACAAATCAAGGTGCCGATGAGAAGAGAGATCTTCACAAGCGAAGGCTCCTGAGCGCGAGCGGTTTCCGGTTACCGTCCAATATTAAGCCATACCACGCTGAACGGGTTCCCGCCAGCCCGAACTCCCAGCCCGTCCGTGCTCGCGCTTCTGTTAGAACGCATTCGGAGCATGAACCATGGCTGCAACTGCCAGTCTGGAGCTGCCGGTCGAGTTAAAGGACAAGATCGAGCGCGTGGCACGGGAGCGGAACGAGGATCCGGCCTCGTTGCTCGCGTCCGCCGTCGAGTCCCTGCTCAGCACCGAGGAAGCTCAAGTCGCCGAAGTTCGCCGCCGAGGTTTGACCGACTCGGCCGAGCACTATGACAACGAGAACGCCTTCGCCAGACTAGACTCTTTCCGCCCGAGCCATCGCAATCCCCCGCCGAAATGACCGTTATCTGGGCCAAGAATGCCTGCGACGATCTTGACGCAATCGGGGCGTACCTCATCACCGTAAGTGATGAGGTTGCGGAGGCGACGATCAATCGGATCGAAGCGGCGGTGCCACGGCTCGGTGAGTTCGCTGATATGGGAACGAAGATCGACGAGTCCGGCCTCAGGCGACTGGTCGTTTCGAGGCACACCTTACGTAATCTTCTATCGCCTTGTCAGCGACTGCGTGAGTATCAGAGGC
>JASHQD010000510.1 GCA_030037755.1 Terriglobia bacterium | reverse complement strand
TTCTCGATGGACGGCCATCGCCACACCTCGCGGCCTCGTTCCTCGATCAGCGTCGCGTTCCCAAACTCCCGCCGAGCCGCGTGGGTCGCTTCTTCCCTCGACGTGCCGCTCGCCACCAGTTCGTCGATCTTTTCTTCCAGGTGCTCCCGAATCTCTTGCGAGAGATCGCTGTAAAGGCGCTGGCGCGAGAACAATTGCTTGATCCAGTTCATGATTCACCCGGTCACCACCGATATCTTATTCGTATCGCAGCGCCACCATGGGATCGACCTTCGTCGCCCGGCGCGCTGGCGCGAAGGTTGCCGCAAGGCCGATGGCCGTGAGCAGAATCGCTGCCAGGGCAAGGGTGAACGGATCGTTGGCTTTGAGGCCGTAAAGCAGCGAGTTCGCAGCTCTGCCACCGCCGAGCGCCAGGCCCGCACCAATCGCTACTCCGATCCCGATCAGCACTGCGACTTCGCGCAGGATCAGCCTGACAATTCCGAAGCGCCGCGCGCCTAGCGCCATGCGAATTCCGATTTCGTTGGTACGCTGCGCTACGGTGTAAGAAATGACGCCGTAAAGTCCAATCGCGGCCAGCAGCAGGGCGGCCGCAGCGAAGAATACCCCCAAGTTCGCAAGCAGACGCTCGCGGACGGTCTGGACATCGAGCAACTCCTGCTGCGTTTCTACACTGCTGACCCGGAAGCCGGCATCCGCCTGGGACACTTTTCGGCGCAGATCGGTTTCCAGAGCCGACGGATTGTCCTCCTTCGTGCGCACGGCAAACGTCCCGCCATATTGCGGCAGAACCATCGCCTTGTCGTCGACCTGCCGAAATGGGACAAACGCCACCGGCAGCATGGCTTCGTGGACCAGGCGGTATGGAGCGTCGGGGACAACGCCGATGACCTGGCACCGCTGGCGCTGGCCCCCGTAGACCTGCTCGAAGACCATTCCGACCGGATCCGAAGTCTTGAGAAACTCCTTGACGAAAGTCTGATTGACGATGGCCGCGCCAGGAAAGCTATCCTGCGGGCTGAAATCGCGCCCTGCCAGCAATCGCATTTTCATGGTGGCCAGCCAGCCTGGTGAGATGGTCAGAAAGTAGCCCAAATCCTCGCTGGGTGGGCCGCCCGCGACGGAGATGGCGCCGCCCCAGGCGCCGGAACGGACCAGTGGCCATCCTGACTCAGCCACTTCGGCAACGCCGGGCGTGGCGCGAAGCGAATCCGCCATTTGCGCCCATGCGACCGGCGTTCGGCCTTGTGGAGCGACCGTTTCGAGCAGTATCAGATGGGACGGGTCGAAGCCGAGAGGACGATGTTCAAGGCGCTGGAAAGTTGCGACAAAGAGCCCGCCCGCAAAGACCACCAGGAAGCAGAAGGCGACCTGGGCAGCAATGAGGATATGCGTGAAGCGGTGTCTTGCGCTGGGGTCGTCGCCGCCCTTGAGGACGCTGGCCGGTCTCACTCCCGAGGCACCGAGCGCCGGCGCGAGGCCAAAGAGTAGCACCACCACAACGCAGAGCGCGGCGCCGAAGCCGAGCACTCTCCAGTCTGCCGGCATGCTAAAGCGCGCGGGGTAATCCGGCGTGCTGATGCTGCGCGCGACCCAGGGCGCGGACCACTGCGCAAAGCCTGCGCCGAGCAAGCCCGCGGCGAAGGCGAGCATTGCGCTTTCCACCAGCACGAGCTGCACCAGCCGCCCACGCCCGGCACCGATGGCTACGCGCAGGGCCATTTCGCGCGCCCGCGCTCGACCGAGCGCGGTCATGAGATTGGCCACATTGACGCAGGCAATGAGCAGGACGAGCCCGACCAGGATCGTCAGCCAGACAAGGGCAGTACGATAGTCCTGCTGCATGACCGAGACTCCGGACGCGGCGGGCTCGATGAAGAGCTTCCGATTCACGGAGTTGTCGAGGAGCTGCTTCGACACCTCCGCATTGCCCTTGAGACGCTGACGCTCGAATTGATTGCTGATGGACTGGAGCTTTGCGCCCAGCGCGCCGAGAGGCACGCCAGGGTGCACGATGGCAAGAGTACGGTGCCATGTCGCGTCGGCGCGCGTGACCCACCGGTGCATCATGGTGGGCAGAAAAACGTCGGTCGGGATACCGGGTTCAGTTCCAGTAAAGGGCCTGGGAGCGACGCCGACGATCTCGAATGCCTGATCGCCGAGGCGGAAGGTGCGGCCAATCACTCTCGGATCGCGCCCGAGGCGCCGCGTCCAATAGTCATACGAGACGACAGCAACAGGATGAGCCCCTGGGGTGCGATCGTCGGCAGGCATCAGAAGCCGCCCGAGCGCCGGCTGCAGGCCGAAGTCCTCGAACATCGAGCCGGAGACATATTGGACGTAAGCCTCCTCCATCGCGTCTTCGGAGGCGTAGGTTAGATCGGTCCGTTGGGTGTACGAGAGGGCAATCAGATCCGCATCCTGCTTTACCGCGTCGCGCATTAATGCAAAGTCCGGGTACGCCCAGCCGTCGATTTGCCGCGCCGATTGCGTTGGGTCTGCGTTAGACCGCGACAGCACGAAGAGGCGGCCGTGCGTGCTGATGGGTAACGGGCGCAGCAGCAGCGCGTCAATAAGGCGAAACGCCGAGACGCACGCACCCATAGCCAGCGCCAGGGAGACAACCGCCACCGTCGCTGTGGCGCGGTTGCGGCGGAACTGGCGCAAGCCGTAGCGGGCATCCATCAGGACGTTCTCGATGGACGGCCATTGCCACGCTTCGCGTCCTCGTTCCTCGATCAGCGTCGCGTTCCCAAACTCCCGCCGCGCCGCGTGCGTTGCTTCTTCCCTCGACATGCCGCTTGCCGTCAGTTCGTCGATCTTCTCGGCAAGGTGTTCCTGAATCTCCTGCGAGAGATCGCTGTAAAGGCGCTGGCGCGAGAACAATTGCTTGATCCAGTTCATGATTCACCCGGTCACCACCGATATCTTATTCGTATCGCAGCGCCACCATGGGATCGACCTTCGCCGCTCGGCGAGCGGGAATGTAGCTGGCGAACAGTGTTACTGCGACCACGACGAAAGAAACGAGTCCGAACGTGATCGGATCCGCCGGCTTGACGTGATAGAGGGAACTCGCTATCAGGCGGGTCAGGCTGAGCGCGGCCATAAGGCCGAAACCCGCGCCCATGAGGGCCAGCAGCAGGCCCCGTCCGACAACCAGCCGCAACACATCCGTCTTGCGCGCCCCCAGCGCCATTCGCACGCCGATTTCCTGTGTGCGTCGGGCTACCCAGTACGCCATGACCCCGTAGAGGCCCACGGCGGCGAGAACCAGGGCCAAAACGCTGAACAGCATCGAGAGCTTGCCGACCAGCCGCGGCTGGTCGAATGTGGCGGTGACTCGCCGCGGAAGCGTCTGGACGGAGGCTATCGGGAGCGCGCTGTCCACATCCTGGATCGCTTGCCGGACTTCCGCGGCCGCGGCAGACGGATCACCGGTTGTTCGCACCTCCACGTCACCGGCGAAGAAGCCCGGCACCTGGCTGAGAGCGACGTAAGCGAACGGCTCAGGGCTCTTCCCGGGATCGACGTATCGCGCGTCCCCGACAAGCCCGACAATCTCCTCCGGTGGAGACTGACTGTCATGGCCGATCCAAGCGTAGTGTCCGACGGGGTTCTGTCCGTGAAAGAATCGGGCTTCGAAAGCCTGGTTAACAACCGCCACCTTCGGCGAGATGGGCGTATCTTGCGCGCCGATGGGCCGTCCGGCCAGGACGGGAATGGCGAGGGTTTCGAAGTAATTCGGCGCGACCTCGTTGAGATTCGTGATTACATTCTCGCCGGGATGAGGCGAGTAACCCTGGATCGTCAGACCCACCGTGGAATAGTGGCCGCTCATAGGACTGTAATAGGCGATGGTGGCCGACCTCACTCCGGGCAGAGTATTGACCCGGTCGAGAATCTGGCGGTAGAGGCCATCGAGATCCTCCTTCTTGATACCGGCGAGCCGGGGATCCGTCTGAACCAGCAGGACGTTGTCGCGATTGAACCCGAGATTCTGCGCCTCCAGATTCACAAGACTGCGCGCCAGCAACCCGGCGCCCGCCAGCAGTGTCATGGAAACCGTTATCTGGAGCACGATGAGACCGTGCATCAGTCCAGAGGGCGATCGCCCTGCCGCGCCCTTGACGGCCAACTCTGTCCGGCTGAGACGCAACGCGGGCACAAGGCCAAAGGCGAGCCCGGTGAGTACCGAGACCGCAAGCGTGAAGGCGAGCACGCCAGGAGCGGTTGTGACAGCGCGGACATGGTCGCGGCTGATGATCGCGCCCAAAAGATGCACACACCAGTTCGCCAGAAGCAATCCGGCGCCTCCGCCGAGCACGGCAAGCAGGAGACTCTCGGTCAGCATCTGGCGGACCAGCCTCCCTCGCGTCGCTCCGGCGATGAGCCGCACGGCGATTTCTTTCTGGCGCACCGCCGAGCGCGAGAGCAGGAGATTTGCCACATTCGCGCAGGCCACAAGCAGCACTAGCACGACGATGCCCATCAGGATGTGCAATGGCGCCGAGTAGAAATCTCGAAGGAACGAGATGCCGTAGCGGCCTGGAACCAGCAGAATGTTGGCTTCTTTGATGGCCTGCTGAACGCGCGGGGAAGCCTTGGCTCCTGCCTGCGATTCCAGGAACTGTCGAAATTGGACGTTCAGCACTGCCTCGGCCTGCTGACGCGTGACGCCGGGCTTGAGCCGGGCCACGAAATTCAACCAATACTCGCGTGTGGCGGTCAGCCAGGACTCGCGGCGCATGACCTCGGGCTGGAAGGTAAGGGGCAGCCAGAAATCGGGCGCGTCACCACCCACACGCTCGCCGAAAAAACCTTGGGCAGCAACGCCCACAATTGTGAACGGCGTCCCGTTCAGATCGACCGCGCGTCCCACAGCGTCCGGATCGCTGTGAAGCCTCTCTGTCCAGTAATCGTGACTGATCGCCGCCACCGGCCGGGCGTTGGGCACATCATCTGCCGCACCTAACACTCTCCCCAACGCGGCCCCGACGCCCAATACCTCGAAATAGTTCCCGGACACGAGTTGACCGTCCGCACGCTCCGATTGGCGGCCGGAAACCGCTTCCGGCCAGTGAACCTCCATCGCATCACGTCCACTGCGAAAGGCCGCGATTCCCTGAAAGGACTGGTTGTGGTCCACGAAACTGAGGTATACCTCGTAGGAAACAGTCGACCATCGACCGATGAGAGGGTCTCCGCTCTGGCCGCCCGTACTTGGGCTGTCGGACAGGAGCACCAATTCGCCTGGGCTCTTTACCGGCAGCGACCGAAGCAGTACAGCGTCAACGACGGTGAAGATTGCGGTGTTGAGACCGATGCCGAGAGCTAGAGACAGAACGACAACAATTGCGAAGCCGGGGTTCCTACGCAATTGGCGAATCGCGTAGCGAGCATCCTGCAGTGCGCTCTCAAGCCAATTGCACTTCCACACCTCGCGGCCTCTCTCTTCGATCAAAATCGCATTTCCGAAATCGCGCCGCGCCGCGTAAGTTGCTTCTTCGCTCGACATGCCGCCCGCCACCAACTCGTCGATCTTTTCTTCCAGGTGCTCCCGAATCTCTTGCGAGAGATCGCTGTAAAGGCGTCGGCGCGAGAACAATTGCTTGATCCAGTTCATGATTCACCCACTTACACCAGCAACTATTCGTACCGCAGGGCTACCATGGGATCCACCCGAGACGCTCGCCTGGCAGGAAGGTAGCCGGCGAGGAGTACTACGACCGCCAGCGCAGCCGTTGCCACCGCGATCGTCAACGGATCCGTCGGTTTCACACCGTACAATGCGCTGACAAGCAGGCGCGATGCCGCCAGGGCCGCCGGCACACCGACGATCATCCCAAGACCGGCGAGAGCCATCGATTCGCTTAGCACCATCCGTACAATCTTTGCGCGTTCCGCGCCGAGCGCCATGCGAATGCCGATCTCGTTGGTTCGCCGCGCCACGGCGTAAGACATCATGCCGCACAGGCCTACGCAGGCCAGCGTCAGCGCCAGCAGCCCAAAGAAGCTGGATAGTCGGGCAAACAATCTTTCCTGGAATGTGGCTTGTTCGATCTGCTCCGCCTGGGTCTTGAAATCGAACAGAGGCAGGTTTCGATCGAGGCTTTGCACGGCGCCTCGCACGGTGCTCATCCAATGTTTGGGGTCGCCGGCTGTCCGCAGCTCAACGCTTGTGGGCCCCGGGTCGGGGTTTTGAGCGTAAGCGATGTAGACGGTCGGCGGAGCCTTGTCACGGAGTCCGCCGTACTTGGTATCGCCGACGACGCCAACGATCTGAAAATCCCCGGGCTTGGAACCTCCGAAACCTCCGAGCCGGCGGCCCACGGGACTCGACCCGGCGAAGCACTGCCGGGCCAAAGCTTGATTGATCACAGTGACCTTTGGCGCCGAGCGGGCGTCGCGCTCGTCAATGGGACGACCCAGAAGCAGCGGAATACCCATCGTGCGGAAGAAGCCAGGTCCCACGGGGTTCAGCCAGACGGTCACCTGGCCGTCGCTACCGTCAGCGGGCTTCGGCGTGTACCCCTCAATCACAATTCCATCGATCCAAGCTCCGCCGTTGATCAACGTGTTCTGAGACACACTCGCCGAGCGAACGCCGGGCAGGCCCTCCAGGCGTCGCTGCAATTCCTGGTAGAAGCTGGGTAGCTGGTCGGCCGGGTAGCCCGCCTGGACGGGGTCGAGCCGAAAAAGGAGCAGGTTGCGACGGTCAAACCCAAGGCTTTGAGTTTGCAGATTTACCAAGGTGCGCACGAACAGGGCCGCTCCCATGAGCAAGAGTAAAGAAATGGCTACCTGGGCCGCCACGAGCGCCTTGCCAAGTCCCAGACGAAGGCGCCGCCCGTGCCGGTGGGCTCCGCCGGCTCCTTCTTTAAGAGCGGGGGTCAGGCTAAGCCGCGTGCCGCGCAGGGCCGGAGCCAGTCCGAAAAGAATTCCTGTGAGCACTGAGACGCCCGCCGTGAAGGTTAGCACGCGAAGGTCAGGCGTCACATGGAGGGTGACTGGGTCCCTCCCACTCGACATGAAGGCCAGCAGAATGCTGCTAGCCCAATAGGCCAGCAACACGCCCAGCGCTCCGCCCGCGCTTGCCAGCAGCACGCTCTCTGTCAGCAACTGCCGGATCAGCCGCGTCCGCCCGGCGCCGAGCGCCAACCGCACCGCCATTTCCTTTTGGCGTGTCGTGGCTCGCGCGAGTAAAAGATTGGCTACGTTGGCACAGGCGATCAAAAGCACCAAGCCGACGATACCCATCAGAATGAATAGCGGCCGGGAAAACTCCTGGCGCAGGTTGTCGAGGCCCTTTGAGGCGGGCGCCAGCCGCACGCGAGGTGGATCGAGCGAGATCCCCTCGAATCTTTTCTTCTGCGGGCCCAGAGCCAGCACGTTCTGCCTTACGATCACGTCGACCGCCGCCTGCCCCTGCGGCACGCTCACGCCGGGTTTGAGCCGCGCGATGATCTCGATCCACCAATCGCTAACGGCCGCGAACTTCGAACCTTCCTTCGGGTCTGCCCAGCGCGCATCAACTTGCGGTTCGCTGTGGAGCGGAATCCAGAGATCAATCGCAGCGCCTGGCTGCACACCAAAGAACTCGGGCGGCGCGACGCCGACCACCGTAAACGGAACGCCGTTCACGCCAATCGCCTTGCCGATAGCGGACGGGTCGCGCCCGAAGCGGCGAGTCCAATAGTTGTAGCTGATCACCGCCGCACCACTCGCGCCGGCAGTGTCGTCGGCGGGCTCAATCGCGCGGCCGAGGATCGGTCGAACACCAAGGGTGAGAAAATAAGTGCCCGACACGAATTGACCCTCCGCCAATGCGGCCTCAGCTCCGGCGTTCACCGTTACCCGCTCGGGGTCCGTAAACCCCAGAACGCCGGAGAAGACCGCGTTGTGGCTCTGGATGTCAGCGAAGATCGGGTGGGAGAATGCCGCGCCCGTGTTACGGTCGCCTTCTTGAGTGAGACCGCCTGCGCCCAACCTGCGAATCACCGCCGGCCACCCCTGCGAGGTCCAACTCAGCAGCACCAACCGCTCGGGTTCCTGAACGGGCAGCCCCTTCAGCATCACAGCATCGATCAGGCTGAAGACTGCCGTGTTGGCGCCAATACCGAGCGCGAGCGACAGGACAACGACCGCGGTCAGGCCCGGACTACGGCGCAACTGGCGCGCACCGTAGCGAACGTCCATGAGGAAATTCTCGATGAACGGCCATCGCCACACCTCGCGGCCTCTCTCTTCGATAAGCACGACGTTTCCAAACTCGCGCCGGGCCGCATGCGTTGCATCTCCCCTTGACATACCGCCCGCCATCAGTTCATCGATCTTCTCGGCAAGGTGTTCCTGAATCTCCTCGGAGAGATCGCTATAGGGACGGTGGCGCGAAAGCAATTGCTTGATCCAATTCACGCCTCACCTCCCGCCAGGACACGCGTGACACCCTCCAACATTCGCTCGAAGTTCGACACCTCGCGATTCAGGTGCTTGATGCCTGCCGCCGTCAACTGGTACCTCCGCACGCGGCGGTTCGTGGACGATATGCCCCACTCTGCCCTCACCAGTCCATCCTTCAGCAGACGCTGCAGGGCCGGATATAGCGAACCTTCCTCGATTTGAAGTAGTTCGTCAGAGGTCCGCTTGATATGTTGAACGAGGGCGTACCCGTGCATAGGCTGCCGACGCAGTGTTCGCAGGATCATCATTTCCAGCGCGCCCGGAAAGAGGTCCCGTCGATCCGGTTTTTTCATCGTTCAGACTCCTAAGCCCATTTTGCAACATGCCTAGAGTAAACCAGGGTAGGGATTCTGTCAAGCGCGGTCCACGGCATGTTGGCAGACCGGCACTGCCGAAGCCTGATATGCGGCCGGCGGGCCCCCGCCGCCTCGCCAAAAGCCATGCACCCGGCTCGAACCCGGCAGGGCTGGCGCTACGCCAGACGCCAGGCAACGGCATCGAGGCAGCTTGGTCTTTCGGCCTCTACGAACCTCTCTTCACCGTGCCGACTTGCGATTCGCCACACATCCCATTTTCAGATCGTCGTCCAAACGGCGATGCCCCCGGGTTGAAGGTTACCTTGGGCCTACTGCACCCGGGTGGCCGGACGGAACGAAAGAAATCGCTCAAAAATCACTTGACATCGAGACAATTGGATGTATAATGTAGTCAACACTCAGATGATACTGGTTCCGTCAACCGCTCGGACGCGCCGTTCTTTGACCTCCTCAAGGGGCCTATCGACCAGTTTTCGTCTGAACCGCCAAAGCCAACCAAGCCCATCTAGGCTTAAATCTAATGACGTCAGATGCTTACCTCCGAAACAGCGGGTGCCAAACCCATTCTGCTTACCTCTTGACTGTTTTCAGCAACTTATCCCCGAAAAACGACCATTTTTCAGCAAAAGGATAGTTGAAGGCCCTCGATATCACAGCCTGTCGTGCCCACCGTCACGACATGTCGTGACGTGCCGGCGAGCGGGGCAGGAAAACATGCCTACAATCGAAGCTGGAATGTGGCTTGGAATCAGCGGCTTAACGGGAAAACTTCAGGTCGGTCCCGGATGTCAACCCGCGGACAGGCGGATGTGCGGGCCCGCGGACGCCCGCGCCGCGCGGGACTGGATGGGAGTCCCGGCCACAACTGCAATACGCGTACTGGCGGCGTACACGGAAAGCTGGCGCTTCGGGCTAGGCAATACCGGTCGAGTGATTACCTTGGGTCGAACACGGGATAAGGGTACAATCGGAAGCCATGTCGGACCGCAAGACAGTGGTAGCCCAGAAAGAAGAGACCCGGATGACGCAGCCGGAACTGACGCGCGGGCTCGGAGCCTATGCGACTACCGCCGTGGTGGCCGGCACGGTAATCGGCACCGGGATCTTCCTTGTGCCGAGCCAGATGCTGGCGCACACGGGCAGCCCGCTCAAAGTGATGAGCGTGTGGGTGTTTGCCGGCATCCTCAGCCTGTTCGGGGCGCTGGGCTACGCCGAACTGGGCGGCGCGCTGCCCGAGGCCGGCGGCGAATACGTCTACCTGCGCGAAGCTTACGGCCGGGGCATGGGATTCGTGTACGGATGGAGCCAGTTCCTGGTGGCCAAGGCGGCGTCCATCGCCACCATCGCCACGGGATGTCTGCTCTAAACCTCGTACTTCTTTCCTTCCCTGAGCCAGGTGCTGTGGCAGGTGTCCTCCGGGCATGGCGCGCAGGGATGGACGTTCAAACTGACCGGGCAACAGATCGGCGCGGCGCTGATCATTTTGCTGGTCTCGGGCATCAACGTCCTCGGGGTACGAAGCAGTGGCGCGGTTCAGACGATTTTTACCGTTGCCAAGCTTTCGGTGCTGGTGGTCCTGATCGTTGCTGGAATCGCGCTCGGACACGGGTCATTCGCGCACTTCCGCGCGGCCGTTCCGGTGGCGGCCGGAACGACAGGCTTCCTGCTGGCCACCGTTTCGGCGCTCTGGGCGTACGACGGCTGGAACAATCTCAGCATGGTGGCGGCAGAGGTCCAGAATCCGCAGCGGAATATGCCGCGCGCGCTCATTATCGGAATGCTGATCGTGCTTGCGGTCTACATGCTCGCGAACATCTCGTATTTCTACGTGCTCACGCCCGGTGAAGCGCTGGCGACGAGCACCATTGCCAGCGCGGCCGCGCGGCGCTTCCTCGGCTCGGGCGGCGGCACCTTCGTGGCTATCGGAGTGCTGATCTCGTCGTTTGCCGCCCTTAACGGTTCCGTACTGTCGGGCTCGCGCATCCCTTACGCGCAGGCGCACGATGGTCTGCTGCCCATGAAACTGGCGCGCGTCCATCCGCGATTCCACACGCCGGCGGTGGCAATTATGGCGCAAGCTGTCGTCGCCGGCATCTTCGCGTTGACGGGTGCTTATGAGGCTCTCTACACCAAGGCGATTTACTCGGAGTGGATTTTTTATGCGCTCTGCACCGCGGCCATTTTGGTCTTGCGGCGACGCCGGCCCGATTTGACGCGTTCCTACCGCACCTGGGGATATCCGCTGGTGCCCCTGATTTTCGTGGGTGTGGCGGTTCTGATCCTGGGTGACACGCTGGTGCAGCGTCCGGCGGACGCCTTGTGGTGCATCGGGCTGACCGCCTCAGGCATTCCAGCCTATTTTCTGTGGCGGGCTTGGAGAGCGCGGGCCGATGACGCGGAGCGTTAGGCCACCCCGGCGGGGCGGAGGTCGCGGCCGTGATACCATCCAGGCGGCGGCTATGAGTAGAGCCTATCCTGGCAGGATTTTAGGAGTCACCACGAACAGCAACTCGTCCTTCTGCTCTTCGCGATCCTTGGACTTGAAAAAGTTGCCCAGCACGGGGATGCTTCCGAGGCCGGGAATCTGGGTGAGCGACTTCGTGTTCGAGGTTACTTTGATTCCGCCGAACACCACCACGCCGCCATCGGGGACCAGCACCTGGGTCGTCGCCGACTGCGTATTGATTTCGGGGCTGCTGGTGCCGGAAAGCACCGGGCCCGGCGAGTTGTTCTGCACCAGGATGTTGAGGAAGATGTGGCCGTCATCCGTGACCTGCGGAGTGACCAGCAGCGTCAGTGTGGCATTGATGTAGATGGTGGTCACGGTGTTATTGACCGTTGTCTGCACCGGAATCTGTGTGCCCTGCAGCACCGAGCCCGGAATGTTGTTCTGTGTCACGATGGTCGGCGCGGATATGGTCTTGGCCTTATTGTCCGTCTCAGCGGCTGCAATGGCGGCGCTGATGAGATATTTACCGCTCTGGCTCGAAATGGCGTAGGCGCCGAATCCGGCAGGCGCCGTTTGGGTGATCGTGGGCAGAATAGTCCCGAGCGAGGATGGGAAATTCGACGTCGGCGCGCCAGACTGCGAGGCGGGCGGCGTGCCTTGTGCCGAAGCTCCATTGGAAACCACGCCGCCGCCGGAGAGCGATCCCGACGGATTGCGCAGGAAGTTCATCAGCGATCCTTGCAGTTGATGAACCACGTCGCTGGTCGTGAGCACGATGCGAGCCTCGATGGAGACCTGCCGCGCCTTGTGATCGAGCTTGTCGATCACGGCTTCGATCACGGGAATCTGGCTGGGCACGTCCGAAACCACCACGGCATTGTTGCGAGGATCGGCGACAACGCTTCCGCGCCGTGTCAGAATCGAGGGTGCCATCGTTCTGAGAATGGTGGCCACACCTGGGATCAATGTCAGACCGCTGACACCGCCCTGCAGCTGACCGCCGCCACTGCTCGAGCTCGAGCTATTGAGGTTAACGTCCGCAGCGCTTGCGAAGTTGAGGTAACGAACCACTGTGACCAGTTGCGCCGATGCGGCCTGGGCCAGCACCAGCTTGGCGCGGCTTTCCGCCTGAGCCGAAAGCGTCTCGAGGCGAGCGACACGCAGCACGTTTCCCTCGAGAGTCTTGTCCAGCCCGTTGTTCATGAGAACGACGTCAAGAGCTTGGTCCCACGGCACGTTATCGAGCGCAACCGTTACCGTCCCGGTCACGTTCGAGTCGATCACGATGTTCAGGCCGCTGATCTGATGGATGAGCCGGAAGAAGTCCTTAAGATCGACATCCTTGAGGTTGAGCGATATTCTCTCCCCGGTGTATTTCGACTCGGTTGAAACCGGCGCGTCGGCGACCGCCCCAGGCAGGGACTTTCCCGATTGAGCGCGAGCGCTCCGCGGCGATAACCCCAAGGCAAGCGCAGCCAGCAACAAGAGCGCTCGAAGCTCCGGCCGAGCGCGCCGAGATGAGTTTGGTTGATTCATTCCTGGCCTCCGGAATCCGGCCCAAGCCGCAACGCGATTTCGCGAGCGCCGGCGCGACTCGCAGGTTCGGTCCGGCGAATGTAGAGTCCGTCCGATGTGATCCGGATCACTTGGCCGTCGTAAAGTCGGTCGCCCTCACGAAGGAAGTAGGACAGATTACTCCGGCTTGCGACCATGGCTACCATGTGATGTGTGACCTCTTCCCGGACGATTCCTTGTAACCGGACCTGATCTACGAGCAGACCACCTATGCCTGGCGGTCGAGGCTTTACCGGACCATGATCGACAAGCCCGGGTTTCGGTTCCTCAGGTGCGCGAAAAGGATCGCGCAGTCGCGAATTCAGGGCTGAAATCGCAGCCGGCGTAAGGTGAGAGGGCTGTGGACTTGCCTCGCGCGGCGTGGCGGCCGCCACTGACACGCTGGCTCCGGTTGCAGCCGGACTGGCCGCTGTAGTCTTCGTGGCGGCTCGAGTTGTGACGGCTTCTGGGTCTGCCCTCAGACTCGCGCCGCCGGTAACCATGGCGGCCAACGCGAGCCACAACGAGGGCTGACAAAGACGCCGATGTTTCCGGATGACCTTCACTGCGAGCCTCTATTTCTTCGCTGCGGGTGTGGGTGCCGCGGCAGTACGGTTGCAATACGTCGAGAGCACAAAATCCGCCGCCACCGTTTCGTTGGGGGCCAGAGTAAAAGCGCCTGACCCGCCGGTCGTCGGCACACTTAGTGTCAGATCGCTGACGTTCGTGATGCGTGCAGATCCGCCGAGGCCATCGAAGAATCTGACCAGCGCTTGATATTCTCCGTCGACATGCAGCTTGGCCGGCAGTTCGACGTACGAGTCCGAACTCACAGGCGGCTGCACCGCCAGCGAACGCACGTGAACTCCGGACGCGTTTTCCGCGTCGTGGACCATTCGCACCAAGCCGGCAGGATCGGCGTCGTCGGGAACTTTGGCCCGGAGTTCATCAAGCCGCGCCTCGGCCTCCTGCAATTCCTTTTTGAGAAGAGGTCCCTGAGACTCGATCGATTTGCCGGCCATGTTCTGAGCGTGCTCGGTTCGAATGCTCTTGGCTTCTGCAAAGCAATCCTGCGCCCGCGGCCAGACGAAGTACCAGCCCGCGAAAGCTCCGAGCAGAACTGCAATTCCCGCGAGAATTCCCTTCTGAGCCGAACGCGGATACTCTTCGAGACTCTTACCCATGACGTTTCTCCGCCACCGGCTGCGGACGCGCGACCAGCGGCGCTCCGGCCGGCTTTGCGGCGCCCGCCGGCAAATCCGCCGCTACTTCGGATGCCGGCGGCTCGAACCTGAAATCGAGGCTGAATTTGAACCTGACGCGACCGCCTTTGTCATCGTCTTCGTGGTACTCACGCAGGGGCACGTCCTGATATCCTGTCGAGGATTGCAGCGCCGACACCAGATCGGCCACAGCGGTGACGGACGACGCCGCGCCGTTCAGCGAAAGCCGCCCGTCCCTCGGGCCGACCGTGAGGAGATTGAGCGCGGGCGCGCGATTGACCGCCTCCTGCAACGAAACCAGGAAAACAACAGGTCCACGGCGATCATTCTCGAGCGACTGCACCGCAGCGATTCGCCGGTCGATTTCCTGCAATTCCGCCGCGTGCCGCTTGTTTTCCGCGGCAATTCCCGCCAGACGCTGCGCTTCCGCCCGTTCCGCTGCCCGCTGCGAATCGAGCTTTGCCTGATACCGGCCGAGCAACCACCAGGCCGCGCTCAACGTTATGACGACAGCACCGATCGCCATGCCGAACACGCGCGCCTGGAATTCCGCTGGCGATTGGACGATCTCCGGCTGCGACTCACTGCCGACCGATTGCGCGAGCAGGTTGATCCGCATCATCGTTCGTCAAAGCTCCTCAGCGCAAGGCCGACCGCCACCGCCAGGCGCGGTGAGATTTCGGCAAGGTGCTCGGCGTCGAGACTCGACTCGGAGCAATGCATGCCGCGCAACGGATCGAGGATCTCAACCGGCGCGTTCATCTCGCGATGCAGACGCTCGCAGAGTCCCGGCAAGCGCGCCACACCGCCGGAGACAAAGGCGGAGTCGAGCTCTACCGATCCCGTGGATCCGACGAGTTGACGGAAGTAGCTCAGCGTCCTGGAGACCTCGCCGGCCAGGCCCTCGAGAAACGCTTCCCGCGCCTCCGCAACGGAGCCCACCAGCGTCTCCGTCACCGCCGCACCCTCTTTGCCGCCCTTCAACGCCTCCGCCTCGGCGGGGCTCATGTTGAGCGACTTCTGCAAGGCCGCGGCGTAGTGGGCTGCGACCGGAATGTCGCGCGTGAACAGCGGGCTGCCGTCGCGGACGATGTTCACGTTGATCAGGCTTGCGCCCAGATTGAGCAGGGCGACCCTCTTGCCGGCGGCCGGCCGATATGCCGTCTCGAACGCGTTCTGCAGCGCGAACGCATCCACATCGACCAGCACCGGGTTCCGGCCCGAGGCGGACAGCACTTCCGCGCGATGCCCGATCATCTCGCGACGCGCCGCCACCAGCATCACGTCCAGCGTCTTCGGCGCCGAGCCCGGACCGAGCACCTGGTAATCGATGTTCAACTCCGAGACATCCGAGGATAGCTGCCGCTGGCTTTCCGCCAGGACAGCCTCCGTCAGCGCCTCGCCCTCCGCAGCCGGCACCAGGATTCGCTTGACGATGACCGCGTTTCCAGCAACCGAGGTGGCCACGTCGCTCGCGCAGACGCCGCCCTCTTCAAGCACGCGCGCCACCGCTGCCGAAACCACCGGAGCCTTGCGGACTTCGCCGTCCAAAATCGCGCCCGATTCGAGCTCCGCAATTCCCGCGCCCACGAGCTCGAGGGCCTTGCCTTTCTTCCTGAGCTCGACTGCCTTCACCGAACTCGATCCGATATCGACGCCGGCCAGCGACGCCGCTTTCTTCTTCAGCCAGGGTATTCGCATGTCGTGTGGCGAGCCCGCATTCGGGCTCCACTGTTTAGCTTTCGGCAGGGATCGGCAGGACTTTAGGAAAAATGTAAGACCAGTCCCGGTAAGGGCCGTGACGGGGCGCGCTTCAGAAGAGTGGAGCCTACATAAATAGGCCTTAGCCTCGGGGATTGCGGGTTGGGGATTGGAGATTGGAGATTCATGAGCATCACCGAATATAGTGACGCCTGCTGCAGCGGCGCTCTATGAGCGCCGGCCTTTCGGCGCGGTTTCTTTAGGAAAACCGGCGCTCATAGAGCGCCGCTACAGCAGGCGTTGTCACAATATTCTGTAATCCTCATTAGTGGACCTTGCGGACCTTTTTCTCCATGTAGTCCATCAGCAGATACTGCCCGAGCGTGTAGGGCGTGGTGAAATACGCCTTGCCCCGGCAGATCTCGGTCACTTTCTGCACGAAGTTCACCAGGCCGTAATCGGAAGCGAGCATAAAAGTATTAATAAGGATGCCGTTGCGCCGGCAGCGCCCGACCTCGCGCAGGGTTTCGGTCACCACCAGCGGGTCGAGCCCGAAGGCGTTCTTGTAAATGCGCCCGTCGTCGAGCGTCAGCGCCGACGGTTTCCCGTCGGTGATCATGATGATCTGGCGCATGTCCTTCTTCTGCCGCGAGAGCACCCGCTCGGCCAGCTTCAACCCCTCGCGCGTGTTGGTGTAATACGGCCCCACCTTCACCCGCGCCAGTTGCCCGATCGGAATCTCCTCGGCCGAGTCGTGGAACAGCACCATGTGCAGCGAATCGCCGGGATATTGGCTGCGGATCAGGTGCGAAAGCGCCAGGGCGACGCGTTTGGCTGGCGTGAACCGATCCTCCCCGTACAGGATCATGCTGTGGCTGCAGTCGAGCATCAGCACCGTGGCGCAGGAGCTTTGATACTCCGATTGGCGCACCTGCAGGTCCTCGTAATCGAGGTCGAGCGGCACCTTCAGCCCGTTGCGCTCGATGGCGGAAAGCAGCGTGGCGTTCACGTCGAGATTCATGGTGTCGCCGAACTCGTATCGCCGCGTCGATCCCGACGCTTCCACGCCCGTAGCCAGCTCGCGCGTATCGTGGCGGCCGAAACTCGACTTGCCGAGCGATCCCAACAGGTCTTTGAGCGCCTTGAAGCCGAGGAAATCGAGCGCTTTGTCGGTTACCTCGAACTTCACGCGGCCTTCGGGGCCCGACGCCCCTCCCGATTGCGGATCGGTCAGGCGGCCCGTCTCCGGCGGCGCGTCAATGGTGATGTAACCTTCCTCGGCCATGCGCTGGATCAGGCGATTCAGGGCGCGCTCGAGTTCCGATTCGCCCTCTTCACCACCCTCGGCCATGCGCTTCATCAGCTCCTGGAGGACCTCCTCGGGCACAGCCTGGCTCTCGCGGATGGCGTCGAGCAGCGCCTGGCGCAGATTCTCCAGCGTCTGCTCGCCGTCCATTTCGCGGAATTCGTAAAACTGGCTGTAGAAGCCGCTGTCGAGCAGGTAATTCTCGAGCAGCTTCATCAAATCTTCGGCGCTCAAGCCGTCAAGGGCGTCGGGGACGTAGCGGCCGTATTTCACGTACTTCATGATCGCAGTATAGCAGTCGACAGTTCACAGTTGACAGTCGACAGTTCGGAGTTCGAAGTTTCATAGTTCGAAGTTCGGGGTTCGGGGTGCAGTTGCCGGTGGTCGGTTGCCGGTGGTCGGTTCGGATCTTGAATCTTGAATGTCGACTCTCGAGTTTCGCTTTTCGAATTTCGGCTTTTCGACTGTCGACTTTGTGCACTTCTACGCGTGTTTACGACGGAAAAACGCGACTTTGCGAAATTCGATGTAGCCCCGATTTTGCTGATTCTAAAGCACATTCCAGCTTTGGGTCTAGCCCCCCGTTTTGGCTTATCTTGCTGATTCCATGTGACATTCCAGCTTTGGGTTGTGGATGTTTTTTTCGCTTGATTTTTCTCGAGTTTTTGGCTTATGTCTCTGATTCCGTGGCACATTCGCGTTTTCTGCAGTCGACGCATTTTCGCCTGTATTCCCGAGGTTCGTCCTATCTCTCTGA
>JASHQD010000509.1 GCA_030037755.1 Terriglobia bacterium | reverse complement strand
AACACCCTTCGCGTCCGCGGCAGAGAGCAGAGAGTGATCACAGAAGTCATCGCCAGCCTCACATGCCACCAGGTTTCGTTGACGCATGGCGTTGGCGACGGTGCTTGCTTCCGACGGGGTCAGCTGCGAGTGATCGCAGAGCACCTGGCCTGTCTCGCAAGATAGTAGGTTTTGTTCGTCTCGGAGGTGGTTGACTTCCGTCGTTTCCGTCCGCGCCAGCAACGAACGATCGCAACTCGTCGAGCCTGTTTCACAATTCGCGAGGTTCTGCTCTCTTTCGATTCTGCCAACCTCTGCCGCCTCAGGCGGTGTCAGCATACTCTTGTCGCACATCTCGGCAGTGGTCTCACAGGCCAGCAAATTCTGCCGTCGCGTTGTGACGGCCACCTCGTTTGCCTCCGGCGGAGTCAACAGGGCCCGATTACACTCTTCACAGTCAGTCATGCAGCTCCACAGGTTCTGATCGCGCTGCACCTCCGCCAGCCGCTTTGCCTGCGTTTTCGTCAGCAAGGACAGGTTGCAGCTAAAGCCATCCAGGCAATTCTTTAGGTTCTCTTGCTTTGGGCTACTCGCCGCCCAACTGAAACTGGCGCTGGCCAGACTCGCCAGCACCAGCGAGATCATCACGATTCGCCTCATACTATCCTCCCATCCTCGACACGGTGCTTCCGCAGTTGGCATTATGCCCTACCAATGTCGTTCACCCCGCCCGCTCTCGAGGCTCAATGCCTTCTCGTGCGCGAAGCGGCTGGCTGCGCCAGCTCGAGAGGTCACTGCCGGGGCATCCCGGTACTACGGAGATGCGTGGCGGCACGTGGCGGTTGCTCGCCCCGCAAGGCTGTGTTTTTGTTATACCCACACCAGGTATAGGGATGATAGAATCATTGATGCACTGACGAAAAAGCGCCCCATCGATCGATGGTCGCAGCTTTACGTTAATCTTAGCGAGGAGGACCACTCCATTGCGTACCACAAGTCGGATTGTCCAAGTCACCGTTGCTACGATCACGGTTTTGGCGTTAGCAGGTTGCCACAAGAAGAAACCGATGACGAGGGTCGTACCGCCGCTACCTCCGCCCCCGGCCGCGCCCGGCTGCACGTTGACGGCGAACCCCACTACAGTTCAACAAGGCCAGTCGGCAACTCTCAGTTGGATGTCTTCGAACGCTACGGGCGCTAACCTTGAGCCCGCTTTCGGCGAGCGGCCCACGTCGGGCGCAGCCACGGTTAGGCCGGAGGATTCAACCACCTATACAGTGACCGTTAACGGGCCCGGAGGTTCCAGGAGCTGTGCGGCGCGCTTGACGGTGTCGCTTCCACCCCCGCCCGCCGCGGCGCAGCCGACAGCGCCGAGCATGAGCGAGGAGCAACTGTTCGGCAAGGACATCGAGACTGCGTATTTTGATTTTGATCGATCTTCGTTGCGCCCTGATGCTGAGGCCGCTCTAAGCGCCGACTCCAAATTCCTGAAGACGCATACCGACTTCAGGTTCACCGTTGAAGGAAATTGCGACCAACGAGGGAGCGAAGAGTACAACCTCGGCTTGGGGCAGCGGCGGGCCGACGCGGCAAAAGATTACTTGAAGGATCTTGGGGTTTCGGCGGATCGCATGGCAACCATTTCCTATGGGAAGGACCGGCCGGTCTGCACAGAGAGCGATGAGGAATGCTGGCAGAGGAATCGCAACGCCCGTCCGGTATACGGAACCATAACTCGATAGATAAGGGAAGAAAGGATGCGGGGAACCCGGCGGGCCGCAAGGGCCCAGGGGTACACCCGCATCTCATCTGGCTCGATCCCCGGGCATTCTCCTCGCTCTCGAAACGAGCTGAGCCGCGCTTCGATGGCGCCCGGCCACCTAAGCTGTGGAGAAAACCGGAAGGCAAGTCATCGTTGCAGCCTTTTCCGTGCCGAGGAGCCTCATCTTGGTCAGGGAGACACATGCGGCACAACCATAGTCCAAGTTGCGGAGTGGATGACCGTCGCGCTCGCTCGTTAATCGATCATTGTTGCGTCGCTTGGAAAGCGGGTGCCGAAACCGCCGGCAGCGGATGTGTAAGCCGCCGTTCGGGCTCCGTGGAGGCATCAGCGCGCAACAGAGGAGGCCGGTGATGAATCGCAGTGCGACTCTCTCGACAAAGATATTCCTGGCGCTGGCGGCGACGGTGGTGCTCACCACCCAAGGCCTGGCAAAACAGACGGCGGAAGCCAAAATGGCGAAGTCGGTGTATGTCTGCGCGTGCAATAAGACTTCGTCGTGCCCCTGTGCGAACATGTCGAACAGGCGGGCAAGTGCCCCTGCGGCGACGAGATGAAGGCCGTGTCCCGCGGCAGCAAGTGGGCGTCGAACAATCGGAAAGGCCTGTCGGCCTCCGGCGAGTGACACAACTTTGCCCGATAGAAGCGGCCTAACCTTCTGCCACTCGGAAGGAATCCATGAAGACTGCGCCCCTCGCCCTTTCTGTGGGTTTCGCGCTCACGGGCTTGCTTCAGGCCGGGCCCGCATACGGTCAGCAACCGGCCGGAGAGCTGGGGAAGCAAAGCGTCAATGCCGTCCTGGTGGTCATAGCGCAATCGCGCTCTACCAACACCCTCGGGTACAGACTGGTGATTCACAACGACGGCAGCGCCACCGCGGGAATCGGGAACTCCGGTGTCACGAGCGGCGCCGGCGCGTCGCGGTCGCAGCAGTTCCCTCCGGGGACCGTCGACGCCGCCACGCTGCGACGCCTGCTTGACCGGATTGTCGACGTCAGCAAAATCCCGACCGGATTCTGTCCCAAATCGGTTTCCTTCGGAACACGCACCACGATCACGTACGCGGGCAAGACCAGCGGAGACCTGCAATGCGTCCGGCCGCGGCCGTCTACGGCCAACGCAGCGCCGCTCGCGGCATCCGAGGACCTGGGCACATTCGTACATGAGACCTTGGCCCGACTGAGAATCAACGACAGGAACTTCAGCCCGAGCCGCTAGAAGCAACGTGAGGAGACACCACTCATCAGTCGCGCCCCCGACAACAACCGAGGCCCGGCGGCGCGGACGGCTAAGAAGGCGACAACCTCTTCTCCACAACTCAAAGATCGGAATGTCAACACAAAAGCAGCGTATCCTACCGAGTCGAAGGAGCACCCTCGAGTTCTCGCTTCTTCATCGTTCTTGCAAACACGGTGCTTGAATCCGGTAGCGAGTCACTTTGAATTTAAACCAGGAAGGCGTTCCACGCCAATCCACCGGGCT
>JASHQD010000508.1 GCA_030037755.1 Terriglobia bacterium | reverse complement strand
TTCTTCACTCGTTCACCGGGTCAACAGATGGAGCCTATCCATCCGGAGGCTTACTTCTGGGCGCCAAAGAAAATTTGTACGGCACCACGAGCGACGGCGGCAGTAGCGGCGGCACCGAGTGCGTATATGGGGGCTGCGGCGTCGTCTTCGAGATAAGTCCTGCCGGAAAGTTGACCATTCTGCATGACTTCACCGGGGCTCCCTCGGACGGCGCCGGACCTTACGCGAATCTCGTCATGGATACGTCGGGAAACTTGTATGGCACCACTTTAATCGGCGGCACATTTGACAACGGGACGGTATTCAAGATCGATACCTCCCACAACGAAAGTGTTCTCCACAGCTTCGATGAATCCACTGACGGCGCTGCCCCGTTTGGACCCGTGACATTAGACTCCAAAGGCAACATTTACGGGACGGCCTCTTATGGGGGCCCATCAGGCGCTGGAACGGTTTTCATGATCACGCCGTGAGGCGCGAACGCTTCGGGAGGAGAGGTTTAGTGGCTAGTGGCTGGAAGCAGAAGAGGTGACTCAGGCCGAAGCTCCACCACTTCCTGCTCTGTGCGCGAGATATATCGGGACCACAGCGAGTCGGGGTGGGAATCGAACACGGCGCCGTCATTGCCGTCGAAAATCCACCAGCCACCCAGTCTCATTTCGTTCTCCAGTTGTCCGGCATCCCAGCCGCAATACCCCAGGTAGATACGCAAGTCGGCGCCCCCCGTGCTCGCGGCCAGCGCTTTCTCCAGAGGCGATTTGGCTGTCACTAGGTAAATATCACCCGAAACCGAGGCTGCCTCGTCGGGCTTCTTTTCCGATTTGAACAACGCGAGGACGGTGTCGAGTTCGACCGGCCCGCCAATATAGATCGGATCGGAACCGCGCTTGGCCGTGTCAACGTCCTTAAGCACGCGGGAAACGGTCGCTTCCGTACGACGATTGATCATCAGGCCGAGCGCGCCATGCTGATCGTACTGGACCAGCAGGACAACCGTCTCAGCGAAATTGGGGTCGCCGAGGCCGCGGGCAGAAACCAGGAGCTTGCCGACGCCCAAATCGCCGGCGCTCGTGGATTGGGCCGAAGCCAAGGGCGCGGCAAGCAACGTCGCCGCACTCGCGAGGGCGATCGAAAGCGGGAGGGTTTTCATCGTCTCACCTGCTTCCCTTGGATGCGCAGAAACTCAGAAGGGGCGCGAAGCGCATGACCTCCGATGCGGCTATCCCGTGCAGCGCGCCACGACCACGGTAATGTCGTCGGCCTGTTCGGCACCACTGAATTGTTGCACCGCCCTCTCGACGGTCGCAAGCAGAGAGGCAACCGGGAGGCCGCGGTGGCACCGCAACGTCTCAATCAGGCGCGACTCGCCAAATTCCTCCCCCTCGGCATTCGGCGCCTCGGTCACGCCATCAGTATAGAGCATCAGGATGTCGCCGGGCGCAAGCTGCACTTCCGCCGAGACGCATTGCCAGTCGTCGAAAAGTCCGAGAACGGTCGAGGTTGGCCCAAGATGTTCCACGGCGCGCAAATGGGCGCCGGCCCCATCGCACGCTGGTGCAGCCCGCAGCAACAGCGGCGGCAGGTGTCCGCAGTTGATGTATCGAAGGCGGCGGGTGGAATTGTCGTAATCGGCAAAGAAGAGCGTGGCGTAGCTGTTATCGGCAGTGTTCTCGTAGAACAGATGGTTCACGGAGCCAAGCAGCCGCGGCAGATCCTCGAGCGCCAGGGCGTACTGGCTGCGGAGGTTTGCCTGCAGATTCGCCATCAGCAGCGCGCCCGAAACGCCCTTGCCCGCCACGTCGGCCAGCACCAGGGCCACACGTCCGGGGCGAAGCTCGAGGAAGTCATAGTAGTCACCGCCGACTTGCCGGGCCTGGACGCAACCGCCCGCATAATCGAGCGTGCGCAGTGCGGGCGTCTTTTGCGGGAACAGTCGCGCCTGGACCTCGCGCGCGAACTGCATTTCCTGGGCGGCGCGCCGCTCGACCTCGATGCGCTCGGCGATCTGTTCGCCCAGGCGGATGCTTTCGAGGGCCAGCCCGGCCTGGCTGGCAACCGAGGCGAGCAACTGATGGTCCTCCCGCGAATACGGCTCCTCCGACAGCCGGGTTCCCAGAACCAGAAGACCCACCAGCCGGCTGTCGCGTCCCAGCATGGGCACGAGGCATTCGGGTTGGAGAGGCGATAGCGCCGAGAGTGGGGAAAATCCGCTCCGCAACTCCTCTTGCGAGACGTCGCGCGGGCGACCATATCGCGCCACCGCAACCAGAGCGGGATCAGCGACGGAGATCGTTTGCAGTTCGGGCGGCACTCGGCCCCGCTCAGCCGATAGACGAGCGTCACTCGCTTCCAGATAGATCGCGAGTGAGTTTGGCCGCAGCGCCTCAACCAGATGCTCATCGAGCAGCGCAGCCAGTTCCGCGCGGTTCGTCGCAGTGCGGGTCTTATGAGCGAGATCTTCCATGATCAGGCGCGCGTCATAGGCATTGCGGAAGAACGCGCGATCAATCCGCTCTGACGCCGTTTTGTGAATCCGGAGTCCGCCCAACGCCAGCACCGACCCGAACGCCACTCCTCCCGTCAGTCCAGCCGGCGTCAGCAGCCGGGTCCGCACCAGGGCCCAGGCGAAGAGCACGGCCGCCGCCGCGCTGATCGCCAAGTGCAGGAAAAGGAATCCGCGCTGCACCAGGAGGTATCGTGCGCTGCGCTTGAGCAGCACGGGGATCTCGAGCACGCGGTGTTTGACAACGGCGTAGGCGAAGGACAGAGGAAACAGCCAAAGGAGAACGATGACGGGAGCAAGAAGCCATAGAGGAGCCTGAATTCGGAGGAAATCGTTCGTGGCCAGCATCAGAACCGCAGGCACGACTCCCACCACGGCGCCCCAGAGGATCACGCGAATCTTGCGCCGCGCGTCCGGCGTGCCGGCGGTGATCGCGTTCCCAATCAGCGAAACAAAACCCAGAACCACAAGCCCATAGAGCAGCGGCGCGACGAAGGTCCGCCTGGCTTCGGAAAAGGGTACCAGCGCGGCGCACACCCCGATCGCGAGAGCTGCCCACTTCAGCCAGGGCAGGCGCCGATCGAGCGGCGAACGTGCGGGAAAGATCGCGAAGAAAAAATAGAATAACGCCGCGAACATGCCGTCAAATATGGCACGGTAGACGATAACGAAAGTCCGCAGGTAGGGGCTCAGGCCTGCAGAATTATTGGAAAAGGGGGCTATCCCGATGAATCCGGCGAACAGCAGAGCCAGCAGCCAGGCGTTTTTGTCGTCGATTCGAAGGAACAGTACTGCGAGTCCCACCGCGAGAAACGCGATGGGGTAGGTGCCGGTGATGTCCAGGCCCAGCCGTCCGACTCCCTCCGTGGATTCGGGGCCAGTGGCACGAAATGTGCCCCTCAAGTCGAACGGAACGGCAACTCCAGGGCGCTGAATGGTGAGCCGAACCGAGTCGCCGGGCTTGTGCCTGGCCCACTCGTCGCCAAGGCTGTCGCCATCGCGCAGCGGGCGCCCGTCGATTCTCACGATCCGGTCGTCGTGCCTCAGTCCAGCTCTCTCGGCCGGACTGTCGGTCCGAACGTGCGTGACCAGTTCGTAATGTCCCGAGCCCACGAATTGCTCGTCGAAACCCAACTCGACTTTCGGCCGCCACCGGGCGTCATACATCCAGAGGGCGCTGTACAAGACAGTGGCAGCGGCAAACAGGACTCCTGCAAGAGTCAGAAGAGCTTTCGCGAACGGCGGGACAGTACGCATGCATGGGGCGCCTGAGGCAGTCTTTGATGCCGGGAAGACCCGCTGGAAGCTTAAGCCGCCAGCTCGGGAATCGTCAAGAACAGCTTGCCTGCGAGCATTCAGTGGCCTGCCACGGTAATCGAATGTCAACCGCGGACTTCGGCCGATTCCCGCCTGCAAACTGTCGACTGTTGACCGCCGTGATTCTGAGATGAGCGTCGGCGTTACCACTTTTCGCGTCGATTCCGATGACGGGCTCACCCTGCCGCTGATTACGCAGCCGGTCCAGGCCGAGGGTCAGACGCTGCTGCAGCTAAGCGGTGCGATCGCGGGCAAGCTTCGGAGCGCGAGCATCCTGCAGATTTCAGTGCCTCGGCGGCAACAGCACGACCATCGACCTTCGCCGGTTGCGCCATGTTCCTCATTTCCGTGGGTTCGGGTGCGGGTGTCGCCGCGGTACTCGACAAAAGCGTCGCTGTCGGGTCCTGCGGTAAGCCCCAGCACTCCCTAAGCAAATCCCTGTACCCGGATCGGTTTGAACTCCTGCCCTGCCCAAGGCTGGCGGCGAGCAAATCTTGCCGTGCCGTTGTCGATTTTCCAGCGTAAAGCTGCCGTTTTGCGCGACGAACACGAATCGAGTGCTCTTTCCCAGACTGCTCAGACTCCCCAGGTGCAAGACGACACAGGAGTTGAGCGATTTATCGGGCGCTCGCACAGATGGGTCGACCGGATGGCATGGATCATGCCATCCAGGTGCGTTGGTATCAGGCGGTGAAGCCCGCCCTCCAGAATACCTGCCGTTGGGTTTGGCTTCCCAAACGCTACTCCGTGGAAGGACAACTTGGAACGATCACACGCCAGAACAGGCCTTCATCAGGGAACATTCTTGGTAATGGAACAGCGCGAGCGGGCCGAAAACAGAAGATCAGCCCGGATTCAAGGCTCTTCTCAGAAGATCGCGGCTCCCGCATTCAGCCTCCTCGAAGCCTCAAGGCAGGATCGAAAACAGCAGCTGGCAAGCTTCGGAATGGGCACCTTGTTGCAACTGGCAGGACTTGCAATCGTTGCGTGGATCGGCTACGTGCTGCCTCCTGCCATGACCAGGAATGCCGAGCCGAAACACAACGTGGTGATGTTGTACGATCCCATTATTCCCAAGCCTGCGCCCAAGCCCATCGCTCTACCGGTACCCGAGATTGAGCCTCCGCCGGAAACCGCAGCAGCGCCCAAGCTGGTCGAGCCGAAGCCGATAGCCCCGCCGAAGCCGGTGGCCCCGCGGCTGGTTGCCACGGTTCGGATTCCTGTGCCACAGCCGCCCAAGATGCAGGCAATGGAGCGAACCGAACTCAGCAAGCCCATACTGCCGAAATTCCAACCCAAGGTTCAGGTGGGAGCTTTCATCGGCACCGCTCCCGCAAAAGCCAATCTGAATCTTCCGGCGGCAAAGGTCCAGACCGGAGGCTTTGGCGACCCCAACGGCCTTCCCGGACACGCTCAGGGCGCGAGCCACGGCAATGTTTCGCAGGTGGGCTCGTTCGATTTGCCCTCGGGCCCAGGTCAGGGTAACGGTTCGGGCGGAGCGCATGGCGCTCCCGCTGTTGTAGCAAGTGCAGGATTCGGCAACGGTAACGTCGCCGCGGCCGGTCAGGGAAATCCGGACGGAGGCGCTGTACAGGCCGCCGGATTCGCGGACGCCCAGGCAATGACGCAATCGAGCGGCGCGACGCAGGCTCGCCCGGCGGCCCCTGCCTTCGACCCTGTCGAGATCACCTACAAGCCGAACCCCATGTACACCGCCGAGGCGCTACGACTGCGTATTCAGGGTGAGGTGTTGCTTCGCGTTGTGTTCGTGGCCTCCGGCAGGCTCCAGATTCTCGGGGTGAGCCGCGGATTGGGCCACGGTCTGGACGAGGCCGCGGTCCAGTCAGCGCAGCAGATTCAGTTCAAACCGGCGCGGCGAAACGGACAGCCGGTCGACACGACGGCCACGCTGCACATCCTGTTTGAGTTGGCTCAGTAGCGACGTCAGCGAGGTAGCGGTGTTATTTGGAGCGCGGGCATCCTGCCCGCTCCCAGTTTACGGCCGACGGGCGCCGTGCCGGGCGGCAGGCAAGATGCCCGCGCTCCGAATTGACACCCGCAGCCGTCAGGAGAGACAAAGCGTGTTCACCCAAAAGAAATTGATCCTTCTTGCAGTCATCGGCGCAGTGGCGATATCGCTCGGGCGCGCACAGCAGCCTGGAGCGGCCGCGCAAACGGGCATAACGCAAACCGGCCCCGTTCAAACAGAAACTGCGCCGGACCAGGCCGCGCCGGGTTATACGCCCCAGCCCACCGAGACCCGGGTCCAGACGCCGTTCTCGCCCGAGGCCGGCGAGTCTGCGGACTTTACGCGAATCGTTGACACGTTCATCGCGCGCGAGAACCAGCTGGTGCGAAATCTGCACGACTACAGCCCGCGGGTGGAGACCTATGTTCAGGACATGCGCCCCGATCCGGAGCTTGGCGCCGTGCCGGTCAACGATCACTACTACCTGGGACTGTTGGCGTTCAAGCGCAATCTGGAGGTGCGGTCC
>JASHQD010000507.1 GCA_030037755.1 Terriglobia bacterium | reverse complement strand
GGATGACCGCCGGCTGGAAGAGGCGTTGTTCGGGCCGGTGCCGCTGCGCGCCTACGAAAGCCGCAAGCCCGGTCCGGATTTTGCGCAGCTCCATGAAGAGCTCCAACGCCATCCCCAACTGACGCTGCAGTTAGCCTGGGAGGAATACCGCCAGACCCATCCTGACGGCTACGGCTATAGCCGCTTCTGCGAGCTCTACCAGCGCTGGCGGCAACAGTTGGATGTGGTGCTGCGCCAGGAGCACCCGGCCGGCGAGAAGCTCTTCGTCGATTACGCCGGAGCAACCATTCCCATCTATGACCCCCAAGGTGGGCCCGAGCGCCCGGCCTCGATCTTCGTCGCCGTACTGGGGGCCAGCAACTACACCTACGCCGAAGCGACCGAGAGCCAGGAGCTGGAGAATTGGATCGGCTCTCACATCCGTACTTTCGAATTCCTGGGCGGGGTCCCCAAGCTGGTCATCCCGGACAACACCCGCAGCGGCGTAAAGCGCTCCTGCCGCTACGAACCCGATCTGAACCGCACCTATCATGAACTGGCCATGCACTACGGCGTGGGCGTGCTCCCGGCGCGGCCCTATAAACCCCGTGACAAAGCGAAGGTCGAAACCGGGGTACAGATCGTGCAGCGCTGGATTGTGGCGGCCCTGCGGCACCGGAAGTTCTTCAGCCTCGCCGAACTCAACCAGGCGATCCGCGAGTTGCTGACCAAGCTGAATCAGCGGCCCTTTCGCAAGCGCTCCGGCTGCCGTGCCAGCCTCTTTCAGGAACTCGATCGGCCGGCTTTGCAACCCCTGCCCGCCGAGCGCTACGAGCTTCACGAGTGGTCCTCGGCTCGGGTCAATATCGACTATCACATCGAGTTCGAGCGCCACTACTACAGCGTGCCTTATGTGCTCACCGGGCAGATGGTCGAGATCCGGTCCACCCTGACCACCTTGGAGATCTTCCACCGCGGCGAGCGGGTGGCTTCGCATCCCCGCAGCCGGCAGACCTATCAGGCCACCACCAATCCGGAGCATCGGCCGCGCAGCCATCAGCAGCATCTGGCCTGGCCGCCCTCGCGCTTGGTGAGTTGGGCGAAGTCGGTCGGACCTTCCACCGCCCAGTTGTTCCAGACCATTCTGGAGAGCAAGCCCCATCCTCAGATGGGCTATCGGTCCTGTCTGGGCATCCTGCGTCTGGGTCAACGCTATTCGAACGAGCGCCTGGAAGCGGCCGCACGCCGGGCGCTGGCGACCGGAGCTTGTTCCTATCCCAGCGTGAAGTCGATCCTGGAACGCTCGCTCGACCGTCAGCCACTGGAGAAGCCACCCCGGCCGCAGCCCGTGGAACATGCCAATCTGCGTGGTCCGGCGTATTTCGACTTCTCGCATTCCCCCGATCAGGCCGGGCCTGCCTCGGCCGAGGAGCCCTTATGCTGAATCAACACACCTTGGAGAAGCTACAGGCCTTGCGTCTGCTGGGCATGGCCGAAGCATTTCGCGCCCAAGCTGAGCAACCTGACATCGCCCAGCTCAGCTTCGAGGAACGCTTCGCCTTGCTGGTGGACCAGCAGTGGAACTGGAAGCAGAACCGGGCCCTGGCGCGCCGTCTGAGCAACGCTAAACTGCGGCATCGCGCTTCGGTGGAGGACATCGACTTTCGTTCGCCGCGCGGCCTGGACCGAGCGCTGATCCGCTCTCTGGCCCAGACCTCGGGCTGGGTAGGCCAGCATCAGAACGTTTTCCTAATCGGCCCCACGGGAATCGGCAAGAGCTTCCTGGCTTGCGCTCTGGCCGAGAAGGCTTGTCGCGACGGCTACACCGCCCTCTATGCGCGCGCGACCCAACTCTTTCGTGACTTGGCGCTGGCCCGCGCCGACGGGAGCTTGCGCAGTCGATTGGCCAAGCTGGCCAAGGTGGATGTGCTGGTAGTGGATGACTGGGCCATGGCGCCGCTGAGCGATCTGGAACGCCGCGACTTTCTCGAGATCTGTGAAGATCGCTACCAGATTCGCTCCCTGGTTTTGACTAGCCAACTGCCGGTGGCGCAATGGCACGCCCAGATCGGCGACCCCACGCTGGCCGACAGCATCCTGGACCGGCTGGTCCACAACGCCCATCGGATCGAAATGCAAGGGGAGTCGATGCGCAAAAAGCGTGGAGGTAAGGAAAGCTAGACCCGCGTCGCTGCGCTCCGAAAAAGCTGAGATTATGCGCCGTGGAAATGACGCCCCGTGGAAAGCGTGGAAAACTCCAAAAACAAGAACGAGTTTCCCACTCTTTCCACCGGGCTTGGAAACCCGGCAAGAACAACAGCGCCGGCTTTCCACATTTCCACCGCGCCGGCGGCGGGTCGATATCAGGAAGGAAGGAAAAACCAAATGGCATCCGAACAGAATTCCAGTTGACCGATCACGGTCACTTCACGCACCATGATTACGCCAGCGTCGCTACGCTCCGAACGTGACCGGCATGCCGTCGGAACGAGTGACCGGGATCAAATCGGAATCACTGTCCACCTTCATCGGAATCAGCAGGTGGGAGGTCGGGATCGGGTTGCCCGCCCCGATCACAGGGGTGAAATACGGGTGACCATCGAAATTAGCTGTAAGGACCTATTCCCAATTCTTGAGATCAGGCCAGATCTCTTTGAGCGGCCGCTTGAGACCATTGCAGAGAATTATCGGAAAGCTCTCATACGGCATGGCATAGACGTTATGAACCACGCCAACCTCTTCCTCCTCCAAACACTCGCTCTCCAGCCTGGGATTGTGCCCCAGCAAGAGGAGACTTTGACCGGTGTAATCACCGGGTCCCCAATAGAAGTAGTTTTGATGGGCCGAGATGGCGTACGGTATCTGATAACCGGGCCCGAATAGGTCGATGGCACCCGCTTCCCCGTAATCATTGGCGAAGATGGCAGTCGCCACTCTTTTCTGCGCCGGCAGGTTGTGATAGGCACGGGCGGCGGCGGCGGCCATATCCTCCCAGCCAAACGTATCGGCGTAGAGCTGCGGCAGCTTCCCCAGTTTCCTTTGCTCGATGTCCGGCGGATCGAGGTTGAGCGCGGCAGAGTATCGCATGTAGGTCTCAACCGGGAGCACCGGCAGTGCGAACGGTCCCAGGAATACTGCGCCGAGCAGCAGGAGGCTCACGTAAACAGATCTGGCCCAAACCCATCGAGGCCCGTCAAGCGCCCTCTCCACGACGACAGCGCCGCTTCCGAACAGCATGGGATAGGCCGGAAAGAGGTAGTAGACTCGTCCTCGGAGCAGCAGCAGAATCAACAGAACGGTCAGATACGCCCAGCCCAGCATGCGGTAGGGCTTTCCTTCTCTCGCACCAAGATAGAACCAAAGGCCGGCCACCCAAATCGGGCAGGAAAGCGGTTGCAGTTCGACCACCTCTTCGGCTAAAAAGCCCAAGGGCGAGAGGGGCACACTGTGGCCCGCCACCCGGTGGTAGCGAAGCCAGGCTAGGGATGTGAAGCCGTGATGGATTTGCCAGATTAGATTGGGTAGAAAGATGAGCAGCGCGACAAGGGCTGCTACCCACAACCGACGGTCCCACAGCAGCAGCCGCCCGGAACTGATCAACAGTCCTAGCAGAAGACCAAACAGAAAGAAGAAAGTCGAATACTTGTTCTCGAGGCCGAGTCCCGCCAGGACACCGAACCAGATCCAGGCGCTTCGGCTTCCGGTCTTGACGGCCCGAATAAGAGCGTAGGCGCAGCCGGTCCAGAATACCGGCTCAAAAGCATTCATGGTGAGAAGGTGATCGGCACCAAGGAAAGCTGGCGCCGCCAGCACTGCCAAAGCTGCCAGCGCCTGAGCAAATCTCTTTCCACCGAGTTCGCGGGCGATCAAGCCGGCCAGCGCCACCTTCACGGCTCCAGCCAACGCCGGCAAAAAACGGAGGGCGGCAAGCGAAGTGCCAAGTGTGGTTCGCACTGCGGCGGCGATCCCGGCGATGAGCGGAGGCACGTCGAGATAGCCCCAATCGAGGTGCCGGCTCAGATCGATGAAATACAGCTCGTCCCGGAAGTAGCCGTAGCGGCCCGCCGCCGCCATCTGAATGAGGAACTTGGCCGCGGCGACGGCGAACAGGAGCAATGTCGCATGATCGCGGCTCTCGTTACTCGATTCCATCATCGGTTTCTCCGCTGAACCCAAAAGAATTGGAGGCTCTCCGTAAGTGGATCACATCGGCTGCAATCCTGTCCCTGTCGCGCACGCGGCTCGCTTTGCGACTGAGTTCTGCGCTCCCCCCGCCCGCGTCCACTGAGATCTATGGTTGGCGGTAAGCGCTTCGCCAGGCGCAGGCTTCACCCGACGCGAGGCCAACGGACATTTGCAACGGGTTGTCGACACTTCTGAAGCGCGGCTTGGTGGCCTACGGGCCAGAAAGGCTTCGACGATCGGGATTTTGAGCAGAAAGGAAAAGGGGTGGGACTGTAGGAAGGGATGGGCGGGCGAGATCAGTCTCTGTAAGACTTGAGGCAATAAGGAAAGAGAAGCGAAGGAGCGAAGATGATCCTTACCGCGAGACGCTGCAAGTGCGACGGCCGCAGGTTAGACGAAACCGCTCTGAAGGGCTCGTCCTTCCTGCCGCAAGTTACTGAATAAGCGCTGTTTAGCTCTAGATGCATGACGTTACAAAGGCCTTGCAACCGAATGGCCGGCCGTCAAGGAGTCGGTACCGTGACCGATGCTTCTTCCGAGTTGGCACTTTCAGCGTTCCGCTGCCCCACAGCCCTCGCCCTGTAATGGTAGGTGTGCCCCGGCCTGACGCAACGATCCACGAACGAGGTTCCTGAGATGACC
>JASHQD010000506.1 GCA_030037755.1 Terriglobia bacterium | reverse complement strand
GTTCGTGGGTCGTAAGCTGCTGCTGAAACCGGGTGGCCGCGGCCGCGACGTGCTCGATCACGATGCCGGCACGCCGCTCGTTGCCCTGTTTGTGATGGTCGCCCTGGTGCTCCTGATGGTTTGCACGAATCTGGCCAATCTGCTGTTGGCACGCGGAGTTTCGCGTCAGCGTGAATTGGCGGTGCGATTGGCCCTGGGCGCGAATCGCCGACGATTGATCAGCCAGCTCCTGACCGAGAGCTTCGTGTGCGCGATTGCGGGGGCGCTGGTTGGACTTCCGGTGGCCGCCTGGACACTCAGGACTCTGGTGGACAGCATCGTGGCCGGCGCCGGAGTTCAGGGCCTGTCGCCACGGCTCGATCCTCGCGTGCTGGTCTTCAGCCTGGGCATTACTCTTGCGGCCGCTCTGATCTTCGGACTCGTGCCCGCGTTCCGCGCCACGCGGACGGACGTCAACTCCACACTCAAGAGTCAATCGGGAGCATCGGTCGCACCGGCGCAGGTCCGATTTCGCAAGGTCATGGTGAGCGCGCAGGTCGTTTTTACCGTACTGCTGCTTGTGGGCGCAGGATTATTCACGCGGACGCTCTGGAACCTGCGCCACGTTGACCTCGGCATGCGTCCGGATCACTTGATCTCCTTCGATCTGGCTCCGGCGCAGAGCGGTTATCCACCTGAGCAGACTCGCTCGATGTGCGATCGCATGCGCGAAGCACTGGCTGTCCTCCCCGGCGTGGTATCCGCCAGTGGCGCCGAGATCGCGGCGCTCACCAACAGCGACAGCAACTCGAATATCACCGTGCCCGGTGCGCCGGCGCTGAGCGACGAGCAGAAGCACGTGCGACAGGACTCGGTGGCGCCGGGATATTTCGCGACCCTCGGTATTCCCTTGATCACCGGCCGCGACTTCACCAATTCCGACGGCTTGCAGTCGCCCAAAGTGGCAATCGTGAACGAGGCCATGGTCCGCCGATTCTTTCCCGACGGCGATGCCTTGGGCCGACGCTTCGCGTTCGGCGGTGGCCGTGTGACGCCGGACACAGAAATCGTGGGTGTGGTTAAGGACGCCAAGAACGCGGAGATTCGAGAGGGCTATCTACCTTATGTGTATCTCCCGTATGATCAAGACCCCAAGCTGACTCAGCTGACCTTCTACGTACGTACCGCCCAGGGTCCCACAAGCTTGGCGCCGGAGCTACGCGAGGCGGTGCAGCGCATGGACCCCAACCTGCCCGTTCCGAAGTTAACCACAATGGAATCAGTCATTAACGACGACTTGTTCGAGGAGCGCCTCGTCGCCCAGCTTTCGTTGATTTTTGGGATTCTCGCCGCGATTCTGGCGGCCATCGGGATTTACGGCGTGCTCGCCTACGCCGTCGTGCAGCGGACGCGCGAAATCGGCATCCGCGTGGCACTGGGAGCGCGGCCCGGAGAGGTCCAGCGGATGATCTATCGCGAAGTAGCACCCATGCTTGCGGCCGGAATTGCCCTCGGACTCCCGGTCGCCTATGCGCTTGGGCGTTTTGCGGAGTCGCTGCTCTACGGGATCAAAGCGAGCGATGTTTCCGTATATACCTCTGTGCTGCTCCTGATCGTGGCGGCTGCGGGTTTCGCGAGTTTCGTCCCCGCACGGCGGGCGATGAAGGTCGATCCCATGGTGGCGTTGAGATATGAGTGATTCTTGATTCCCGATTCTGGATTCTTGATGCCGAGTGCAGATCGATGGACTACGCGGGCCGGAGGACGCTGGCTTTAAATCATTGAAGGGGAGGCGTTTATGCCAAAGCAAGAGCAACTCCGCGAATTGGTGAATGGCGAACTGGATCCTGAGCATGTCAGGACCCGAGTCGCAGCAGGCTGGAAGATGGTCGCGGTCGAGTGGCAACGCGAGGTCGAAGGTTCGGCCGGAAACGGCAATGGCTTTCGCGAGGAAGTCCCCTATGGTCTGCAAGTTGGCAACGATTGCGTCCACTTGGTCGACAACCCTCGCGAACGGGACGCGTTGGTTCTGATGATGGATCTCATCGTCCAGGACCATCCGCTCTCGTTTGTGGCTCGCGAACTCAACCTGCGCGGCTACCGGACGCGTGAAGGCGCGCCCTGGAGCCAGGTGTCGGTGTTCAACCTGATGCCACGCTTGGTCGACGCCGGACCGCGGATATTTTCGAGCGAGGAATGGGAGGCCCGCCGCAAGAGGCTGGCAAAAGCCGTGGCTAGCAGTGGTTAGGATTGGAAAAAATGGTGAATGGTGAATGGCGAATAGTGAATGGCCGAGGTTAGTTTGGCCGACGGGTCGCGCCACAACTCATCATTCAAGATTTACCATTCACAATTCTTTGGTTACGAGCCATCGGCAGTGATGAGTGATAGGAAGCGAATCGATCAAGGGTGTCTTGTCACTCGCCACTTGCCACTTGCCACTTCTACCGAACGATGTCGACACTAACCGATCTTCGATACGCCCTTCGCACCCTCCGCAAGAACCCGGGGTTCTGCGCCGTCGCCGTGTTGACTCTGGCGCTGGGGATCGGAGCGAACACGCTGATCTTCAGTATCATCAACGGCCTCTACCTCCACCCTGCGGGGGTCGCCGATCCCAGCCACTTGTTCGTCATCAGGACGAAATACGAGAAGTTGGGGCTCAAGAACCTTGTGCTCTCGGCGCCGGCGTTTAAGGACGTTCGTGACAGCCGCCAGATCTTCTCATCCGCCGCGGCGTCCGATGAAGAAAGCTTCAACTACCAGGCTCCCGACGGTCCCCGCCGTTTGAGAGTGGCGCAGGTGACCTCGCAATGGTTTGACACGCTGGGCGTCCGGCCCGAACGGGGTCGCGTGTTCGAGGCCGAGGAAGACCGGCCCGAGGCCAATCACGTCGCGGTGCTCTCCTATGACACCTGGACCGAGCTTTTCGGCGCCGATCCTGCCATTCTGGGCCGCGAGATTCAGTTGAATCGCGCCGGCTACCGCGTGGTCGGAGTGATGCGTCCCGGCTTCGATCGGCCGGGCCGCGCACAGATCTGGATTCCCCTCGGCCTTGCCCCGTCCGCTTTCGCCGCGGACAACTACTTCAACGAATCGGTGTTTGTGGTGGCGCGAACCCGGCCCGAAGTGAGTGAGCAACAGGCCGGGGCTTATCTCGGCGTGCTGGCACGGCGGCTGATCGCCGCTCATCCGGAAACAACCTACCCCAAAGACTCCGGCTGGGCATTGTTCGCAGTCCCCTTCAGCGAGTACACGTCCGGCGACTTGCGGACGCCGATGCTGATTCTCCTCGGCGCGGTCGGCTTCGTATTGCTGATCGCCTGCTCCAACATCGGAGGCCTGCTGCTTGCGCGGGCCTCGACACGGTCCAGGGAATTTGCCATCCGCGTGGCTTTGGGAGCGAAGAAGCGCGACCTCTTGCGGCCCGCGCTCGCCGAGAGCTTCGTTTTAACGGTGTTCGGAGGCGTCGCCGGCGCGGCCGCGGCTTATGCCGGCCGCGATCTGCTG
>JASHQD010000505.1 GCA_030037755.1 Terriglobia bacterium | reverse complement strand
AATCTTCGTGGCGCACCGGCAAGATGCATCAATCCGCGCCTGTAGCGGCGGTCTGTGACCGCCGGCGCCGCCCACCGCTCATGAACCACAACTGATTGCCGGGTGCCAGGGAGGATCGATGAGGGACACGCTGAAGAGTACGGTTCTAACGCTTGCGCTGCTGGCGCCGATGCTGGTAACCGCCGCCGTGCGTGGCCAATCGAACCCGCCGGGCGGCAGCCAATCCACGCCCACGCCGCACGAAGGACCGGTCGCGGGGCAGCGGTTCAAGAATCTTCAGGTGCTGAAGGACGTTCCCGCCGACCAGATTTTCCCCGCCATGCAATTTATCACCGCCTCGCTCGGCGTCGAGTGCACTTTCTGCCATGTCGAAGGAGCCTTTGAGAAGGACGACAAGGAAGAGAAGCAGACGGCTCGCAAGATGATGACCATGATGTTCGCCATCAACAAGGATAACTTCGACGCGCGGCAGGAGGTAACCTGCTACACGTGCCATAAGGGCACGAGCGATCCGGTGTCGACACCGGTCATCGCCGAAACCGCGCCCAAGCCCGAAGAAGAGGCCACGAACGCCGGCGCCAAGCCGTCGCTTCCCAATGCGGGCGAGATTCTCGACAAGTATGTCCAGGCGATCGGCGGCAGTGACGCCGTGCACAAGATCACTACGCGCGTGGAGAAGGGCACAATGACCTTTGGTCCGGCGGGCATGCCGGTGGTGGTCTACGCCAAGGCTCCGGACGCGCGCGTGACGGTCGTGCAGACACCGCGCGGCCAGAGCGTGACGGCGTACAACGGCGAGAGCGGCTGGATGAGCGGGGCCGGCCCGTCGCATCCCATCACCGGCGGGGAACTCGACAACGAGAAGCGCAACGCGGATTTCTATTTCGCGGCTGACATCGTCAAAGAATTCCAACAGGTGCGCGTCATGGGCGAAGACAAGGTTGGCGATCGCGACGCCTATTTGCTGGTGGCGCGCAGCCCCGGGCACGCCCCGGTTCGCTTCTATTTCGACAAGGATTCAGGGCTGCTGCTGCGCGAAATGCGCTTCGTGAATACGCCGCTGGGCCGCAACCCGAGCGAGGTCGATTACGCGGATTACCGCGAGACCGACGGCGTGAAGATTCCGTATCAGTGGACGATCGCCCGTCCCGGCGGCCGGTTCACCATCAAGATTGCGGAGGTGCAGCAGAACGTCGCCATCGATGAATCGAAGTTCGCAGCGCCGCCGCCGCCGCCGGGCATGGAAGCCAAACCCGGGACGCGCTAGACGGTCAGCCTGGCCTCAGAGCTCAGGCCCCATTGATTACGGTTGACCAGTCCCCGCGATACTCGAAGTCGAGCATCGCCTGAGCGGCGTTCGAATTCGTGATCTTGAAATTCTCACTGTCCCACCGGATTTTTTCTCCGGTTCTCAGCGCGATATTGCCGAGCATCAGGGCTTCCCCGATAGGCGCTTCGAATTCGAAGTTCGCCAGCGCCGGAGGACCTCCTTTGGCGGCCTGGATCCACTCCTGGTAGTGACCCGGCGAACGATGATGGATATCCGGCGGTGGGACGAAGGCGCGCCGCCGCGACTCAGGCACAATCCGCGGATGCTCGCCCTCAAATCCCGCCAGGATCATGCCGAGGTCACCGGCGAGAAGCAGGCCCTCGTTCTCGATGCTGAACGGCGTTCCGTCGGGAACTTCGTCGGGTCGCGGCGGTTCGAGCCCGCCGTCGTACCAGTTGATCTCGACCGGAGGCATATTTTCACGCGCCGGAAACTCCCAGTGAATGAGCGACGCTTCGGGGAAGGCTTCCTTGTGAGGCTTGGTCGAGCTCGCCTGGATGATGGTGGGCGTGGTGAGCTTCAGCATGCGGAAGATTGTGTCGAAGCTGTATTGACCCATATCGCCCAACGCCCCATTGCCGAAATCGAACCACCCGCGCCACACGAAGGGCAGATACACGTGGCTGTAAGGCCGCTCCGGGGCGGGGCCCAGCCACAGGTCCCAGTCGAATCCGTCCGGTATGGGGTCGGCGTGGTCCGGGCGATCGATCCCCTGCGGCCAGAACGGCCGGCTGGACCAATTCTCGACGCGATGCACGGGTCCGACTGCGCCCGCCAGCATCCATTCCTGCAGGATGCGGGTTGTGAGCGAAGCCGAATTGGCGACTGCGACCTGGGTGGCCACTTTGGTTTCGCGCGCCACCTCGGCCATCCGCCGGGCTTCGACAGCCGAATGGCTCATGGGCTTTTGACAGTAGACATGCTTGCCCATTTTCATCGCCATGATCGAAATCGGCGCGTGCCAGTGATCCGGCGTGCAAACCACCACAGCGTCCAGGTCCTTCTCCTGGTGCAAGGTCTCGCGGAAATCATTGTAAGCGGCGCAGCCGTGGTAAGCGCCCGAGGGGCTCGCCTTGCCGTAGTACGCCTCCACGATCTGTTTTGCCGGATCGCGCCCCGCGGTCGGCCCCGTGAGCTTGCTGCCCCAGTTCGAATCACCGAGCAGTTCCCGGACCTTGTTACGCAGCTCGTTCGTGCCCCACTCTGAGTAGTCGCTGCTCTGGCGATTAACATCGCAGACGGCGATCACCTGGACCTCTGGCAGCTTGAGGAAATCCATCATCACGCGCGTCCCCTGCGCGCCCACGCCAATACAGCCGAGAGTCAGTTTGTCGCTGGGCGGGATATAGCCTGCGCCGCCCAGGACGTGTCGCGGCACGATCGAGAACGCCAGTGCTGATGCTGCGCCGCCCAGGAACCCGCGGCGGTTGACGCCATTCGCACTTCTCATAGCTCTCCCCTTGGAACCGTTCACGAAACCTCCTGCCCGGGTCTACTGGAATTGTGATTAACAACCGGGGTAAATCAAAAAACTACGCTGGAGAACGAGCGACAGTCAACTGGTTTGACTGAACGACTCCGGGACGCGACTCTCCGCCGGCGATAGCCCGGCAGATGATCGCGCAAATGAAGAATGCCTGACGTCGGCAGTACGTACTCCTCTGTATAATGGACGTGGCGACATGCATGCGGGTAAGCCAATTCCCTGATGAGGTCATACTGATGAGCGTGGATATGAGTAGATCGCCGGACTCGGTGAATTCGTCCGCCGCTCCGAAATCGTACGAACAGGACGCCATCTACCAGGGTGGGCGCCTGGTTGCGAAGGTCCTCGACGCGCGCGTCGATGCCGAAGCCCGCGAAGTCCATTTCGGCGAACTTTATAATTCCGACGAGCTGCTGCTGCCCGACGACTGCGAGTTCCGCGAATACCGGATCTTGATCCAGCGCATGGACTTTGCTGCCAAAGAGGAGCGCGGGGCCGCGCACAAGGGGCGCGTATTGCGAGGCGTAACCGCCGAGATCCTCGGCTATCGCGAGCAGTAGCCAATACCTATCTTCCTGATGTGTACCAGTCCATATAATACTACCGCTGTGTACGCCTTCTACTTGACATAGCAGTAAAGCAGATATAGACTCGTCTGCGACGGATATTATCCGATCACTTACAAGACATATTTGGTTCTTTTTTCGAGCCATGGCTGCTCAGCGCATTGAAGAGCTAAGTACGGGTACGTGCGAGACGGAGTCGCGAATGCCGCTCCACCACATCGTGGAGGCACAGCAGTTTGACCGCCCCACGCTGGTCGACCTTTTCGCGCGGGCGGCGGACATGGAGCCCATCGCCCGCAGCGGCGGCTGCGCGTGTTATCCGAACGCCATCATGGCCACGCTCTTCTACGAGCCTTCCACGCGCACCCGGTTTTCGTTTGAGACGGCAATGCACCGGCTGGGCGGCCGGGTGATCAGCACCGAAAATGCCGCTGAATTCTCATCGGTGTCCAAGGGCGAGACCCTGGAGGACACGGTGCGGATCCTTAACGGCTACGCCGACGTGATCGTGCTGCGGCATTACGAGGTGGGGGCGGCTCTGCGGGCGTCGCGAGTCTCGCGCGTGCCGATCATTAACGCAGGTGACGGCGTAGGCCAGCATCCCACGCAGGCGTTACTCGATCTCTACACCATTGAGAAGGAAATCGGGCACATCGACGGACTGCGAATCGCCATGGTCGGCGACCTCGCGCAGGGACGTACCGTGCGGTCGCTGGCGTATCTGCTGGGGAAGTTCCGGGACGTCCATATGTGGTTCGTGGCGCCCCCACGGCTGAAGATGAAGGAAGACATCCTCGCCTATCTGGGCCAGCACGGTGTCCTCTGCACCGAGGAGAGTTCGTTGGAGGCGGTGCTCCCACGGGTCGATGTTGTTTACCAGACGCGCATTCAGAAGGAGCGCTTCGGTGATCGAATCGCGGATTACGAGCAGTGTCGAGGGCTGTACGTTATCAACCAGGACACCTTGCGACTGATGGGTCCGGGGGCCATTGTGATGCACCCGCTTCCCCGCGTCGGCGAGATCGCGCCGGAGGTGGATTCGGATCCTCGCGCCGCCTATTTCCGGCAGGCCGAGAACGGGCTTTACGTGCGGATGGCGCTGCTGTCAGCGGTACTGGGCGAACCCGCGAATGCTTGATGTCGGGACGCCACCACAGGTTGAATCGAGTTTGGGGTTGAGTAAAGGAGTAAAGCTTAGGCTTTTGCTACTTGTGTTTCTGTCAGTAATCGAGTATAAAAGTAAAGTAAGGGGATCGACTCAGGGGGCGCCAGGCTTTCTGGGACCTAATTTCAGGAGCTAAACGCATGTTGATCGGGCAAAGAATACGTCAGCTTCGCGAGCAGAAGGGCCTCTCGCAAGGCGACATCGAGAAGGCAAGCGGCCTTCTTCGGTGCTACATCTCACGAGTGGAGCATGGACATACCGTTCCCTCCCTCGAAACGCTGGAGCGGTTTGCTGCCGCTCTCGACGTTCCACTATATCGGCTGTTTTACACAGGCGAAGACGCTCCGTCGACTCCGCACCTTACTCCCCGGCGTTCACTTGAGGAACTGGCCGACGAGTCGGGTCCGGGCGGAACGGAAGCACGTTTCCTGCTCAAGTTGAAGGGCCTGGTCGGACGGATGGTCGATTCCGATCGCGCCTTTTTGCTGGATTTCGCGCGCAAGCTCGCTACGCGCTGATACGGCAGAATACATGCAAGTTGGTGAGATGCCGCTGGGTTGCCAGGGCTCAGCGGCGCTCGAGCCGCAATCACGCTTCAGAGTATTCCGGGAAAGAACTCACGAGATAAGCCGAAATCAGAAGGGGCGCGAGCATATTCGTGTGCTCCTTGCGCCGATGTGCGGCTAGTTCCGTAGAGGCTTGCCTTTCTTCAGCATGAATTGCATGCGCTCGACGGTCTTCCGTTGACCGCAAAGCCTCACGAACGACTCGCGCTCCAGATCCAGCAGATACTGCTCTGAAACCCGCTGCGCTGACGTGAACTCGCCTCCGCCCGATAGCACCTTCGCCAGCTCCGTTCCCACCACGACGTCGTAATCGGAGATAAACGCACCCCGCCGCATCAGGTGCAGTCCCAGCTTCATTTTGGCGAACGCTGGCTGGCCGAGCACCAGGATATCCTCCCGCGGGTTGCCCGGCCGATACCCGAGTTTGACCAGGTCCAACGCCACTTGTTTGGCGTCGGCGATCAGCCGGTCGCGATTCATCGTGATCGAGTCACGCGGGCCCAAATAGCCCGTTCTGTAGGCTTCCTGGGCGCTGCTCGAGACTTCCGCCAGGCCGATGGTCTCAAACACATCCTTGACGTAGGTGAACGGATCCGCCTCGGGGTCGCTCGGCAGAGTGTCCATGGCGCGCACCAGCATCTCCTTGGTGCCGCCGCCCGCGGGAATCAATCCGACTCCAAATTCCACCAGGCCCATGTACGTTTCGGCGGCCGCCCGGACTCGGGCGGTGTGCAGGCAGATTTCCGTGCCACCGCCCAGCGTGAGTCCAAAAGGCGCGCCGACCACCGGCTTGGGGGCATATTTCAAGGCCATATTGGCGTTCTGGAACTGGCGCACGGCCGAATGAACGTCGTCCCACTCGCCTTCCTGCACGGCCACGAGCAGCAGCATCAGGTTGGCGCCGACGGAGAAGTTCGAGGCTTGATTGCCGATCACCATGGCGTCGAAGTTCTCATTCAGCGCCTTGAGCCCGGCGTGAATCATCGCCACGGTGTCGGCACCGATGGTGTTCATCTTGGAGTGGAATTCGAGGCAGAGCACGCCGTCGCCGAGATCGATCAGGCTGGCTCCCGGGTTCTTGCGGACTTCGCGGCCCTGCGTCCGGAGCGAGTCGAGAATCATCACGCCGGGGCGCTCCGGCTTAGACCGGTATCCGCCGGCGCACGGGTCGAAGTAACTGGTCTCGCCCCGCTCGTCCCGATAGAAGGACTTCCCGCCGGATGTCAGCAGATTCTCCACCAGCGGGGGGATTGGCCGCTGCTCTTTCTCCCATTGCTGCGCGATTTTCTCCACTCCGACCGCATCGAACAATTCGAAGGGTCCGCGCTCCCAGTTAAAACCCCACTTCATGGCTTCATCGACCGCTACGATGGTGTCCGCAATCTCGGGAATCCGGTTGGCGGCGTAATGGAAGGTGTCACTGAGGACACGGCGGTAGAAATCGCCGGCCCGATCCTTCGCATCGACGAGCTGCGCGAGGCGCTGGCCGACGTCCTCGACGTTGCGCAGCATGTCGAGCGAGGCGAATTTCGGTTTTTGTCGCGGGCGGTATTCGAAGGTGGCGAAATCCAGCGCCTGGATCTCGCTCTCCTCGCCCGGCGCGGCCTTCAGCTTTTTATAGAACCCTTGCTTTGTTTTGTCGCCGAGGAGCTTTCGCTGAAGCATCTCTCGGATGAACGCGGGAGCCTCAAAGAGTTCACGGCGTTCGTCGGCAGGCAGCGATTGCCGCAGGTTCTCCACCACATGCGCCAGGACGTCCACTCCGACCAGGTCGAGGGTTCGAAAAGTTGCGCTCTTGGGCAGGCCCATGGCGGGTCCGGTGAGGGCGTCGATTTCCTCGAGGGTGTAGCCGTCCTGCTGCATGATCCGGAAAACGTTCAGCGTCACGAAAGTGCCGATGCGATTCGCGATGAAGTTCGGGGTGTCCTTCGCCAGCACGACGCCTTTGCCGAGCACCACTTCGCCGAAGCGCGATATGTTTTCGACGGCTTCGGGCAGCGTCTCCGGCGTCGGGATCACTTCGAGCAGCTTCATGTAGCGCGGCGGATTGAAGAAGTGCGTGCCCAGCCAGTGCCGGCGGAAGTCTTCGCTGAATCCTTCGGCGATGCTGCCGATCGCAATCCCCGAAGTGTTGGAGCTGACGATGGCGCCGGGCGCCCGCAGGCCCTCCACCCGTTTCAGCAGCGCCTGCTTGATACCGCGGTCCTCGGTCACGGCTTCGATGATCCAGTCACAATCCTTGACCAGGCCGAAGTTGTCGTCGAAATTCCCGGTTGTGACCAGGCGCGCCGCCTCGTTGACGAAGAAGGCCGCAGGCTTGGACTTCACAGCGGCATCGAGCCCGGCCTGGGCAAATCGATTGCGAACCCTGGGATCGGCGGTCGTCAGGCCCTTTGCCTGTTCCTCGGGGCTTGGTTCTTTGGGGACAATGTCGAGCAGAACCGAAGGGATTGCGGCATTAGCGAGATGGGCTGCGATGCGGGCGCCCATCGTCCCGGCGCCGAGGACGGCGACTTTGCGAATCTCACGCACAACGACCTCCTGAGCCGCAGCCCTGAACATCAGGCCTCAAGCGGCCACGCCCTTCGAATGCCTGGTTTCAGGGCGGAAAGATGGCGGAAGCGAGCTATTAGAAGACAGTATGTTGGAACGCTCGCGGTTGGTCAAGGCACACGCGCGTTGATGGCAGTCTGGTTACGCCGTTCAGGACCTGCGATCGGGCTACTCGCCGACTTCGACCAGTTCCAGGCTTAGCAGCGCCCGGCAGGAAACACAGAGCACTTGATCCGGACGAACGGAGTCGCCGTCCACTCTGAACAGCCGGTACTCACCGCAACGCGCGCATGGCGCGGTCGGACCCGTCGTGTCGACGTCCGGAAGCGGTCCAAGTTCGGAGGTGAACTCGCCGACGCGCCTGGTTTCGGGTTCGAAGGTGGCGTAGCACTGACTGCAGACGTGATTGAAGCAGCAGGACGGGCTGCAGGAATAGAGCACGTCTCGGGATCCGCACTTCGGGCAAGCGAACGACAGCGGCCTGAGCACGACCATAAGCTCACCTTCGCCTAAGGATCGGTGCGCAGTCAAGCTTCAGGTGGCGTACAGCAAGCTGAACCTCAGTTCGCGAGATGAAACGTTATCGCGACGTCGGTTTGGGATTGCACCGGCTGGCCATTCAGCAGCGCCGCCTGGAAGCGCCACTGCCGGACAGCGTGCGTAGCTGCACTGGCGAGCGCCGCGTTGCCGCTGGCGACTCTCACTTCACCGACTCTTCCGTCCTTCCGGACCGTCGCGATCACGTGGACGGTGCCCTGGATGCGTTGATCGCGTGCATCCGGAGGATATGCGGGCGAGGGGTGGGCCAGGAGCTTTGCCGGCCGTATGGCGCCGCCCACGCGCAGATTCGGCGGGTTGGCTGCAGGATCCACCACTCGGACCACATCGGTCTCGGCAGAACTCAGGGCCGAAACCGGCAGTGCTGCCACTGTAGCCGAGATCGCCGGCCCGGTGCCCGGGTCCGGTTGTGGGGCCGGTGGAACGTCGGCCGCGGACAACTGAGGCGCCGCTGAAGGGTCCGGCGGGACCTTCAGGGCGGGCGGCTGTGGCATCCCAAGGCTCGTGGCTGACGTTGTGGGAGTGAGATTCAGCCTGGCGATGATAATTTCAGGCGCCGCCGCGGGTATGTTCGGGGCGTCCGGCAGGGCTATATTTGCCCGTGTCACCGCCTCCTTATGTTTCTGAGCCTTGCCGGCATTGATCTTGTCGCGCGACGGCACACTTGACCGGTTCTCGTGTTCGTTCGACGTGCGCTCGGGTCCGGCAGTCGCATCCACCTCCACGATCTTCGCGGAAGCTGGAGCCGGGGAGAAAGCCGCCGCGGACGCATCGCCCGGACGCGAGCGCCTGGAGGCTTCATGGCGCGTGGAGAACAGAACCAGCCCGACCAATAGCATGGCCGACGCCGTTGCGAGTCCAAGACCGCGCCCGCCCGACACTCGCGATTTTACATCTTGACGGTCCGGCGACGCCTCAGGTTGTGTAGCCGGCGTGGCTGTAGGCGCGCCCGCCGCCGGTTCGGCCGCGCTGTCGGCAACGTCCGCAGTTGGCGGCGCGGCCGGCGCTGAAACGACATTCGTCTCTGGAGTGTCGACGGGGTGAATCGTTCGCGAGTCGATTTCAGGTTTTGATTCAGGTTCGGGAGCGACGATCGCGTTCAGTCCGGCGACTGCTTCTCTGACCGCGGCAGCGTGGAGGGTCGCGGCCGGAACCGCAGGTTTAAGGTCAAGCGCGGACCGAAGCTTCGCCGGCGCTGCGCCCTTCGACCCATCGGAGTGCGAACCGGCGCGGCCGTGGCCGGGCTGAGGGGGAGAAACGAGCAGCAGGCTACCGCAGCCTTTGCAGAATCGATCGGAGTGGTGATTTTCGAAGCCGCACTCAGGACAGAGTGTAAACCGCGTCGCCCGGGGCCGACGAACGGCCCGCTGCGCAGTTACGATGGGCACGCCGACAGGAGTTCCACACTGTGAGCAGAATTTCTTGCCGGGCCTTACAGCCGCGCTGCAGCGGGGGCATAGCAGGCCGGCGCTCGGGGCCGGCGCTGGTGCGGCGGTCTCTGACTGCCGGCCGCGGTCTGCTTGTTTTTCGACATTCATTGTCTTTCACCGTTCCGCGCACTCGAATGGCTTCCCCCTCCGCATCCCCCTGGGCGCCCGCTATTCGATCCTCACGCCACAGTCGCCGCAGAATTTCGCTCCGGCTTCGAGCTGAGCGCCACAGGCTGGACAGGTCTTCGCATCTTCTTTCGCGTCTTTTGAACTGCTCTTCACCCGAACCCTTCCCCGGACGGCGGCCACCGCCACGCGCCTGCCGAACACGGCGGCCACGGTTTCCTCGGCCGTATCCCAGTCGTCGTCGCTGAGTTTCTCGGGCTGCCGGACCAGATCCAGAAGCCGCGAGTAAGCGTGCTGTCTCCCGGCCAATCTCGCTGACTCAGCATGCGCATTCGGCCACTCGGCACCCGCGATCTCCTTGAGCAGGCGCCGGCCCGCAACCTGACACCCATCGAGTGGATTTGCGCCGTCGCTTCCCGAGTATTCAAGGGCCAGGACGTATTCCAACTCCTGGGCGGCACGTGCGTGCAAGAGGCGAAAGTCGCGCCGACCCTCGGCCTCCGCGACGGCCGTCAGGATCGCGCGCAGCTCGCCGAGCGACGTACAGGCCGCGGCGTCCGCCGGCACATCCAGGGAAACCGCCAGACCTGCAGTTCGGTTCTTCAGCGATTCCACGTCCGCCTGCAAGGCGGTCAAATCAGACGCGAGGCTTCCATAGTGGACCTTTCCTGACAAAAGTTCCTGGACGACCTCAGAAAGGTGCCCTGCCAAGTCGACACAGCGCGACTCGAGTGCGGCAAGGTCCCCCAACAGCGCAGGGGACAGATGCGCCTGCTGTGCCGGCCCGGCCGCGATGGGACTTATTTCATCGTCACCGTTACGGCTGGGAGATGGCAGCGGAATCTCCGTGGTTTGAGCGTGAATTGTCGTTTGCGTTTCTGTCACGGCGGGTCCTTTCTCGGTCGCGACTGCCGGCTGAGCAACTCCTCCCGCTCCGCGGCGGAACCACGAAGGGCTGGACTTCGCCGATGTCTCCGCAGGAGCGTGGGAAGGTTCCACCACGCGATCCGGGACGTTCAGACCCGTGGGATCGCGATGGCTCTCCGCTTTCGCCGGGGCCTGGCCGGCCGGATTCTTTCGATCCAACGGCGGCCAGTGAACCTCCGCAAATTTTGGGGCGGGCATTGCGGTTGCTCCTTGTGGCCAGAGCGCAGTGGCGGAACGAAGAGAACAGGATCAGGAATAGTCTGGTCTGTGAAAAGCTCAACTTTCAGCGATTTTCAGGTTGCATGTCAATCGGGTTACCGACTTGCACTTACATAACGGATTCACCCGGGACCCCGGACATCCTGCCAGCCTTGTTGCGCGAAGAGATTCGATCTCCTGGTGCGCAGCATTCTTACGTCCTCAGTTCATTCCGTCCCAGTTCGCCCACCGCGACGCGCCGGGCACGGATTGTGCGGGCACGAATCGCCAGTTGCTCACCTTCGTCCGCCCGTCCGATCCTCTGAAGCAGGACGGCATAGTTCTCGAGGCATGCCGCCAGCCTGGGGTGTTCCGGTCCCATGCCCTTTTCGAAAACTTCGGTCGCCCGCCGGAAAAAGTGCTCCGCCCCTTCGTAAAGTCCCTTTTGCTGGTAAAGAAGCGCCAGATTTTCCAGCGTTCTTCCCAGCACGGGATGATCGCTGCCCCAGGCCGACTGCTTGATTTCGAGCGCGCGCAGCAGCAGGCTTTCCGCTTCGTCGTATTGGCGCTCGCTCGAGTAAAGGGTCGCGAGCTTATCGAGCGTCTGTGCGCGACCCATCTGTGTAGCCTCTGGAGATTTTTCCTGGATTTCGAGAACGCGCGAAAAGAGCCGCTTCGCCTCGTCCGTGCTGCCGCTTTCGAACAGCAGCTCGGCCAGGCTGCCGAGCACCGCGGCCAGCTGCGGGTGCTCCGGCCCGAGCAGTTTCTCATCGAGATCGGAAGCGTTGCGCAACTCGGAAACGGCGCGGTCGGGATGACCCAGAATGCGATCGACCCTGGCCAGGCGTTCGAGCAGCCGGGCCATTTCCAGGTGTTCCGGGGCGGGGTCTTGCTGCCAGATGGCCAAGGCGCGCTCCAGCAGATCGCGTGCCTCGCCCCAGCGGCCGTCGCCCTGTGCAAGATCCGCCAGGCGGCTGAGATCTGCGGCCACGGCAGGATTAGACCCGCCGAACTTCTCTTCGTGAATCGCGAGCATGCGGCTCAACGAGAGCTGCGCGTTGCCGCGGTCCCCCTGCTCCAAACAGACGTCCGCCAGACGTTCGAGCGTCGAGATCAATCGAAGGTCGTGAGGGCCGAACGCCTTTTCCTTGATCAGGAGAACGCGGCGGTGCAGTGACTCGGCTTCGTCATAGCGGCCTTGCAACGTGCAGAGCAGAGAGAGCTCGTCGAGCGCCGCGACCAGCTCCGGATGAACTGATCCGAACCCGGCCTCCAAGGCGGTAAGTGAGCGTCGCAAACGATTCTCCCCGTCGCTATCCGGGGTTTGATCCTGAGGCCCGGCCGGAGCGGGCGCGGCGTCGCGCGGGGACGTTGATCCGGAGATCGCCGTGGCCGGATCATCAGGCCGGACAGCGCTGGAAGCCGCGACGTCAGCCTGATCCAGCCGCCATTCGGCAGACGATTCGAAATTGCCAGCTCCAGCCGGGACGGAACCGTCCTCCGCGACGCGATCCGGACGCGTGAACGGTACTACGTTGTTTGCTCCGCGCCCGTTCGAAACCGTGTTGTTGAGCTCGAGCACCTCGGCCCCGAGGTCCCGCACCTCGAGCTCCGCAAAAACTCCTTCGGCAGCTTCCTTGGCGGCGTGCTCGCGGTCGGGATTCTCTTCGCCGGACGCCTCATCGTCGCCGGCGAGGGTCTCAATGGCGCGCGCCCGCCGGAACAGTTCTTCGGCTTCCGCAGGATTTCCCTGGGTGGCGCTGAGTTCGCCCAGGTTCTCCAGAATCGTGGCGACCTCAGGATGGCAGCGGCCCAGCGCCTTTTGCTTGATGGCGAGCGCCTGCTTGAAGAACATCGTGGCTTCCCGCAGGAGTCCGAGCGCAAAGCATGCGCTCGCGAGATTGTTGAACGAGGTTCCGACTTCACTGTCTTCCTTGCCGTTGTTTCGCGCCCAGATGTGGAGGGCCCGCGTGATCAGCGGCACCGCCTGCGCGTATTCGCCCTCCATGCGGCAGAGGACCGCCAGATTGTTCAAAACGGTGGCGATTACGGGGTGATCGCGTCCGAGCGACCGTTCCGCTGCGTCCAGTGCCTGGCGGTAGAGCCGCGCCGCTTCTGCGATCCGTCCTTGCCCACTGTAGACGGCGGCGAGATTATTCAGCGTCTGGCTGACGCCGAGGTCGTCGTCATCGTGCTCCAGTTTCCGGATCGCCAAAGCCCTCTTCACGAGGACCTCAGCTTCCTCGAGCTTGCCTTCGGCGCGGCAAGCCTCGCTGAGATCGTTCAAAGTCGCCGCAACCTGCTCCGCGCTGTCCGCCAGCAGTTCGAGCTGCGCCAGCGCATTCCGGAACTCGCGTTCCGCCACACCGTAATTGCCCTCGCCGTAGGCACGCCGTCCGGCTTCCGAAGCCGCCTGCCACGCCGAAACGGATACTTCTGACTCCGAAAACAGAAGAAGACCGCTGCGGAGAATCCAGCGCATGATGAGTCCCAAAACCAAGTAAAGCCTCCGATGTCGAGATTCCCCGTATTGTAGCAGGGAGTCCTTCCGTTCGGAGTTCGGAGTTCCAAGTCCGAAATTCACACGCGAGACCATCCCGAGGCGCCCCGCGGCCAGCGGGCGGTGTCGTCGAAGAGCAAATCCGCGGTGGGACGATACCTGGAGCCTGTTACTGGCAGAAAATAAAAGGGTTTCCAGCTTTGTTTCTGAAGGGAGCGTTCGCAAAGCCGTAGCGCCAGCCCTCAGGCCGGCAGCCCCGGTCGTTCGCAGAGCCAGACACCAACCTCGCGGGGGGATCTCCGCGGTCCTCCGGCGCGCGGCCGGAGGCCTGGGACAGACGGCGGTGATTCGCAAAGACATGCCGGCACCTCGAAAGAGCGGCAATCGAGCGGGCCGGGGTCGGATCGCGTGTCGCTTATTGAGCTGGTATTTAGAAGTTAGTACAAAACTAATACGAAGTCAAGCCGGGGTAGAGTGGAAATCCGGGTGGCCTACTCAAGCAGTCTCCATAAAAGTGTACTCGTGCTGACCGTCCCGGATGATGAGCGCCCGCTTGCCGTCACGCACGCCCACCACGAATTCGAAGGCGCCGACGAAAGTCGGAT
>JASHQD010000504.1 GCA_030037755.1 Terriglobia bacterium | reverse complement strand
AGCGCGGCCGGTCCAGCGTGCCGCTGAGCGTAAACGGGACGTCGATCTTGCCGTCCGCGGAGATCTTCGAACCGAGCAGACCGGCGACAATCCCCTCGAATCCGTTTCGCCGGGCGCTCATCTTGCTCACGCCCTGGTAGTCAAGCCGCCCTTCGCCCGCGAGTGCCAGGGCGCCGGACGCGTCCACGTCGATGCCGTTGCCCTGGATCGTGACCTGGCGGCTGTGGACCTCACCGCCGCCGATCTCGAGATCGGCCGAAATCGACCGGAATGACGACGCATCGCCCAGATCGGAGTTCGTCCTGAGAAGGTTCTTCATCAGTTCCATGAGATTCCGGTTCAGCTGCAGCGTGGGCAGCGTGCCATTGCGAATCGTGAGCTGGCCTTGACCTTCTTTGTCGGCGAGTGGATCGGCCGAAGCCAGGTTCAGGCCGGTCAGGCGGAGTTCGCCGTCGAGCGTGCCAGTGATCTTGTTGTTGGCGTCCGAAACGCCGGCGAGCAGCCGCTTCAGGTCGACACTCGCCAGCCTGGTCTCGAGTGCGTACCTGGCAGGACGCGCCGCCGAGTTCCAGGCGAATTCGCCGGTCACCTGTCCGCCCGCAAGCCCCATGGTGAACCGGCGAAGCACCAGGCCGTCGGGGTACAGCTCGATTTGAGATTGGAGATCTGCAGCCTGCGCGCCCCGGAATTGGGCCGACTGGGCGTGGAACGTTCCGTGCGCTGCCACCGTTCCGCTCGTCAGGCTCGAGGGCGAAGCAGGCCCGGGCGGCGGAGCCGCGCCGCCGCCGGCCTGAAGCGATGGCGTGTGGAACAGCGCCACGGCAAGCGCCGGCGCGGCGAGCCCGCTCGATCCCAGCGTGCCCGGCGTCAGATTCAGTCCCAGCGCTTCGGGATTCACGTCGTTGAGTTCGATCGCGACGTCATCCGCTTCGAACTCCGGGGCGCCGATCGAGCCGTTGGGCAGCACATTCGATACCGTGACGCGCCCGTGTTCGAATCGGACCCTGGCGACGATCTGCGAAGACGCCGCGCCCTGTGGAGTCCAGGCTACGAGCTTTGCGCTTGAGACCCTGGACATCAGAGTCCGGACCAGCGGCCCTGGAATCCATGCTGACGGCCGCGCAACCGCACGCGCCGGCGCTTCGGTATTCCATCGGCCGTCGCTCGTGGAGACGAGATTCACTTTTGGATGATCGAATTCGAGCGAGCGCACCATGACCTGGCGATGAAGCAGCGCGCGCGCGTCAAGGTCCGCGTCAACGCCATCGATATCGAGCAGATGACCTTCGGGGAATCCCGGTGGATTGCCGACCGCGATCTTGTCGGCGCGCACGGCGATCGTGGGCAGGACCGACAGGCTCAAGCGCCCGATCTCCACACTGCGGCCGGTCCCGCGCTCGACGTTCGCGATTACCTCGGGCCGGTAGCGATCGAGATCTACCAGTCGCGGCACGACGATCGCGGCCGCTGCCACGATCAGAGCCAGCGTAACAAGGACCGCAATTGCGAGCTTCTTGCCTCTCGACATTCAGTTTCATCCAACGCCGTCTCATGACGTCGTCGCTTCCCAATAAATAGTAGAACAGATTGTTTCACCGCCGGCTGATTTGTGGTATGCCATGAGAGTACGCGCCGGTGTAACTCCCGGGAACACCGGCCAGGAGACGATCGAAGGAGGCTGCTATGTCCACGCGACGCACATTCATGCAACAGGTGATCGGCGGAGCGGCCACGCTGGCCGCGAATCGCGCTTACGCTTCGAGTCGCAGTGGACCCGCGAGCGATCACATCCGGTTCGCACTGATCGGCTGTGGCGGACGCGGCACGGAGATTCTGAAGGCCGCGGTCGGCTGCCCAAACGTCGAGTGCGTCGCGGTCGCGGACGTCTACACGCGCCGCCTCGATGAGATCAAGAGCGTGGTCCCGCAGGCCAAACCTTACACGGATTTCCGGCGGTTGCTCGATGACAAGAGCATCGACGCGGTATTGATCGCCACGCCCCAACATCAGCACGCGCTGAACTTCGTGCCCGCGATCGAGGCCGGCAAGGATGTCTACCAGGAAAAAACCATGGCTTTCAACCCCGACCATGCCCGACGAATGCGCCGGGCGCTGGAAGGCTCCAGCCGCGTGGTTCAAATCGGTATCCAATCGACCAGCGGACAGGCGGTCGAGCAGACGCGAGGGCTCGCCACTTCCGATCGCATGGGAGCCATGACCGCCATTCACACCCACATGTATCGGAACGCGGCTTACGGCGGATGGAAGCGCGCCCTGCCCGCCGATTGCGATCCGGCGCACGTGGATTGGACGATGTTTCAGGGCGAGGCCGCGCCGCACGATTTTGATCCCAACCGCGTCATCAACTGGCGATTCTTCTGGGACTACTCGGGCGGAAACGTCTTCGAGAACATGGTCCACCAGGTCGGGTTCTGGTACAAGGTGCTCGACCTGAAAGTGCCGCGATCGGTAACCATGGCGGGCGGAAATTATCTCTCGCCTGAGATGCAGGTGCCCGACACGATGGACGTGACGCTGGACCAGCCGGAGAATCTGCTGTTCACGTGGAACTCCGGGTTCGGGAATCGGCACTACAGCCACGAGGATCTGCTGCTCGGGACCAGGGGAACGATCCTGCGCAACGACGAGCGGGTTGCCTACGCGCCCGAAGGGCATCACCGGGGCGGCGACGCCGAGTCCGGGCAATCGCCGCAAGGCTCCGCGACGCCGGACATCGTGGGAACTTCAGACGAAACGCCCGCGCATATGCAGAACTTTTTCGACTGCGTGCGCAGCCGCCGCGAGACCAATTGTCCATTTGAGCTGGGATTCCGCTCGGCCATCGCCTGCCAGATGTCCATCCGATCGTATCGCGAGCAGCGGGCCGTGAGGTGGGACGCCGAACGCGAGGAAATCGTGTAGCCGTTGACCGTTGATCGTTAACAGTCAACAGTCGACAGTTCAGAGCCGGCCCCGTGGTCGGCTCTTGACATAGGCTATACCGTTGAATACTTCCGGTTCAATTCCCGGATGC
>JASHQD010000503.1 GCA_030037755.1 Terriglobia bacterium | reverse complement strand
TCCGGGTTTGCCCGGCATTCGTGTAGTAGGTGTTCACGTCCTGGATGTCGAATCCATAATATTCGAGCAATCCGATGTTCTGCCCGGCGCCCGTGAGGGCCGTTCCCTCGTAATAGGCGGCCCGCATGTCGCTTCCGCAGAAGGACTGGTCAGGACACGAACCGGTGGTCGCGTTGGCCTTCACGCCTGCCGGCTGGTGTCCGATCATCGGACGCGGTATCGAGAAGTTGTCCAATCCTGAAATGTGCCAGAGTTGGAACGGCAGATCCACGGTGGGCTCGCGGTCCGGGGCATAGAAAGTGCGATTTTCCGTGGGATGCCGGTAGATGTTCATGTTCACGTGGAAAGCTGCTTCGACTGTCCCGACCGTGCCGCGGAGCTGCACGTCCATGGAGTCGCGAGAGCCGCCGGTCACCTCGAATCCATGCGTCTTCGCGAACTGGAGGAAAACGTCATAGGTTTCCTGAGTGGGACCGAACATGTTGGTGAAATCCTGCACCGTGAGGTACTGGTGGTAAATCGGACTGAGGGGGTCGTAAAGCTGCCGGAGGAAAGATTCCAATCCTCCCGGATCGCGCAGCGGCAGAACCACGTCGATGCGCATCGTCTGGTTCGCTGGCATGCGCTTCACAGCCTGCGCCTGCCCGCTGACGACTGCCTGGCGCACATGGCGCGTGAGGAGCGACTGTGGCTGGGCCTGGCAAATGAGGCTGGCGCCCGCCAGAATCGCACCCATGAGCAGAGTTACACCTGCTTTTCGAAACACGGTTCCCTCCTTCGTGGGTTACAGAACTTCCGTTTTCCGGGGGCAGGTATTGCGACGGGAAATTCCGGGCTTTTAGCGCACTCAGGATATCACAGTTTCGAAACGCGAATGTCAGCTGAGTTGTGTCGCCAACAGCTGACCGCCGACAGTTGACAGTCGACAGTCAACAGTTCACAGTCCAGCGCTCCTTATGGCACGGGCGACCGTGCACAACGGGGAGGGCCCGACAAAAGGTGAGTCTGCTGGGCCGCCGAGGTACAGTGGCCTCGGAGGTTGTTAAGCGATGCGGGGTTACGAATTCACGGTGGTGATTGAAAGGGACGAGGACGGCCGGTTTGTGGCCATTTGTCCCGCGCTCCAGGGTTGCTATACGGAGGGGGAAACGGAGGAAGAAGTGCACCGCCTGATCGAGGACGCCATCCGGCTGCATGTCGAGAGCCGAATTGCCAGAGATGAGCCCATATACCAAGAAGTGGGCTCCCACAAGGTGCGCGTCGCGGTGTGAGCCCAAAACTTGCTTCCTTCAATTCCCGGCAGGTGATTCCATCCTGAAGAGGCGCGGTTTTCCCTCGACCGGCAATCGGGAAGCCATGCGATCTTCATTCATCCGGACGGGCGCAGGACTACCGTCCCAATCCATGGCAAACGCGATCAGGGGAAAGGAATCCTCCGGCAAATTATGCGGGACGCGGAGCTTGATTTTGACGACATGATGAAAGGATGAGGCCTCCTTCTAGCACGGGGAGCTAACGCAGACTGAACTGTCGACTGTCAACTGCCAACTGTTGACCCTGCCCGCTACGCCGGTACGCACACCGATCAGATCTTGAGGAAGATTTTCCGCCGGTACATCCAGAGGAGAAGGAGGCAATAGCAGGACAATATGGCGATTCCGCGCATCAGGGGCTCGAGTCCGGCGCCCAGGAAGGCGAAGAAGTGCGGGCCGAGATTAATCCGGAACGAGCTCGCGATGAAGCCTTCGAAGAAATGAGCGATGCAGTAGGCGGCGATCGAGTTCATGCCGATGACGACCAGCAGAAAGGCCCATTTGCGGTATCGCTTCACATCGATAATCCAACTGAAAGCCGCCAGAAACCAGAAGCAAAGGCCGCCGCTGAAAAGGGTCCACGCCGGAGTCCAGATGCGCTTGACCACCGGGCACACGTGGGTGAAATGAAGCAGAAGCCCTGCCGCCACGCAGGCGAGTCCGGCAAGAAGCAGGCGGCGCACGGGAATTTCCGGAGCGGCGGCGCGCAGCCAGCGTCCCGCGACGAGGCCGAGAATCATGGTGCTGAGCGTGGGAATGAAACTGAGAGTGAGATAACCGCCGTCGTTGAAGACGAACGGCGTCTCGCGCGGGAAGAGATTCAGAAACCACTGGTCAAACGCGTTGCCGAGATTGTAGTTCTTGTTCCAGTGAGCCATGAATCCGGTGTAATTGTGCTGAGCATGCCAGGCGGCGCTCACTCCGACCGAGTTCCAATCGAAGCCCGGGCCGGCGACAGGGTAGAGCGCCCACGCGAGCCAGTAGCCGGTCAGAATGCCTCCCAGCGCCCACCAGGCCCAACGGGGCGGGCGGAATCCCAGCAGGAAGAGAAACGGATAGCCGAGCCCGATCTGCGTCAAAGTATCTTCAAACGTGAAGTAGGTCTGCGATCTGTCCATGGAGCGCAAAAAGATGCCGAGCAGGATCAGCGCCAGCGACCGCCACAACGCATGAACGAACAGCTTGCCGAACGTTCCGCCTTTGGCGAGCCGGCTGGCAATCGAGTAGGGAAGGGCGACGCCCACCAGAAAGGAGAAGCCCGGCTGGATGGTGTCGTGAAGCGAGCAGCCGGCCCATTGCACGTGCGTCTGGTTGTAGGCCAGGAACTGCCAGAACCAGCTGGTGGGGAATGCCGCCGAGACGCGCGAGAATTCCAGCACTTCGGCCATCATCAGCAGCATGACGAATCCGCGGTAGGCGTCCACCGCGACGTTACGCTGCGCGGCTTGAGGCTTTGCGGGTTCACGAGCATCTGTGGATCTGACGTAGATCGACGGTGCGCTTTCGACTGCCGTTGCCAAACCCCACCTCCAGAAACTCTCTTCCGGCTAGCAGCGTGGTTCCCGCCCCGGCCGTAATCCGCGGGTTCCTTCATTAACGGCCAAAGCACGCCAAAGTGCAAGCGCGATTTCGGTTGCCGCTTGTTGGTTGACGGTTGCCGGTCGTCGGGTCTACGTTCTTCCTGATCGAGTGCCCTGACAACCGACAACCAGCAACCAGGCGAACCAACTTTCTGGCGTCGGAGGCTTACGCGTGATAACATTTCAGCGATGTTCGCTGCTTCAGGGGCGTCCGGTGCGTGACAACCCGCATCCTGCGCGGGGCATCCGAACAAATCTGCAAGCGAAGCAGGGCGGGCGCTGAAGGGTCTTTCTGAAGCGCGGTTCCACAAGTTGAATCCACATTTGGACCGTGCCAAACCTGTCAGCTGTGTAAGCTGCCAAGTCGGGCGTTCAGGCCGCAGAGCGATGGTCGCGAGCCCCTGGGGAGAAGGTTGCGCGTGACGGCTGGTGCCGTGAGGAAAAGATTCGCAAGGAGCCATGCCCTAGGACTGGCGCTGGCCGCTCCCCTGATGCTCGGTGGGGTCTTCGCCACTTTCAATGCCAGGGCGGCCTTGTCGTCCCCATTCCCGGCGCTGACGCTTGATTCCGCAGCGGTTTCGGGCTCTTACCAGCAGGCTCCGGCTTCCGATTCGAACTCGAGCAGCCAACAACCCACCGGCAGTCAGCAGGCGCAACCTCAACAGCCGGCTGCACCCGGTCAATCGTCGCAGCAACCGGCGTCGCAGCAACCGGCCTCCCAGCAGCCCGGACAACCGGCCTCAGGGGCGGCTCCGCAGTCGCAACCGCAGCAGAGTCAGCCGGCTCAGAAGCCAGAGCAGCAGCCGGGCCAGAAACCTGCCGAGGCTCCGCCTTCGGGGGGATTGCAATTGGAAGCGCCGCCCGTGGCTCCTGCTCCGGCCAAACCGGCCCAGCCTCAGGCGCCGCAGCTTGGAGCTGCCGCGCAACCCCAGGCGCCCGCCGCCACGCCGGCGGTGATCGACCATATTGTGTTTCGCGGGAACCGCCGCATCCCGTCCACGACCTTGCGCGCCCGCATCTTCTCGCACGACGGCGATGCTTACGATGAGAACGCTTTAGAACGCGATTACATGGCCCTTTGGAACACGGGCTTCTTCGATGACATCCGGCTGGAGGTTACGCCTGGAGCGCACGGGTGGGTAGTCACATTCTTCGTGCGTGAGAAGAAGTTGATCCGCAGTATCGATTACAAGGGCTTGAGCACCATCACCGTTTCCGACGTGCTGGATCGCTTTCGCGAGGAAAAGCTCCCGCTTACCATGGAATCGCAGTACGATCCGGTCGTGATTCGCCGGGCCGAGGTCGTTCTGCAGGAGATGCTGGCCGAGCACGGGCGCCAGTTCGCCACCGTCCGCCATCGCACCCGGAACATTCCGCCTAATTCCGTCGCCCTGACTTTTGTGGTGGTCGAAGGTCCCAAGGTCAAGGTCGGCACGATCAAGTTTGTGGGCAACCACGTCTTCTCAAATCAGCGGCTGGTGCGCGCCATGAAGTACACCCGGCCCTGGGGCGCTCCGCCCTGGTTCTACTGGTTCCACAAAACGTACGACAAGGAGAAGATCCAGGCCGACCTCGAACAGGTGCGCGAGCTTTACCAGGAGCACGGCTACTTCTATGCGTTGCCGTCGTTCGAGTTCCAGACCAAGACCATCGACACGCAGCCTTCGGCGATGCTGTTTTTCCTGGGACGCGGACGAGGCAAACGGGTGGACGTCACCATCCCGATTGAAGAAGGCGACCAGTACCGGCTGGGGCGCTTCAATATCCACGGCAACAAGCTGTTCAAGCAACAGGCGTTGCTACGGACCTTCCCCATCAAATCCGGAGACGTCTTCAACCTGACGAAGGTCCGCAAGAGCCTGGACGGGTACAAGAAGCTGTACGGCGAATTCGGCTACATCAATTTTGTGGCCGATCCCGACATCGAGCCGGATCGCAGGCGTCGCATCATCAACCTGACGCTCGACTTCGATGAAGGCGACCAGTACTTCGTCCACCGCATCGAGTTTTCCGGGAACAACAAGACGCGCGATAAAGTGATCCGCCGCCAGCTCCTGGTCAACGAGGGCGATCTGTTCAACACGGCTTTCTGGGATTTGAGCGTTCTCCGGGTGAACCAACTCGGCTACTTCGATCCCATCAAGAATACGGATCAGGAAAAGGGCTACGAGATCAGCCAGGACAACAAGAATCACACGGTAGACATCCTGCTCAAGCTGAAGGAGCGGGGAAAGAACTCCATCGGCTTTTCGGGCGGCGTGAGCGGCATCGCCGGCGATTTCGTCGGCATCAACTATGCCACCAACAACCTGTTTGGTCTGGGTGAGACCTTCAGCATGTCCGCCCAGGTGGGAACGTATCAGAAGCTCTACTCGATCGGATTCACCAAGCCCTATATCTTCGACCGGCCCATCACGGCGGGCTTTACGATTTTCGACAGCTTTTATCACTTCGACCAGCTGCGGCAATTGGCCCTGCTCCACAACATCAACCCGAATGCCCTCGAGTCGAACCCTTTCACGTCGGCTCTGTATCAGAATTTCGAACAGAACTCGAAGGGCTTTACGGTGTTCGCCACCACTCCGCTGAAAAGGGGATTTTCCCAGCTGGGCCTGACGTATGGCTTCTCCGACAGCGACATCACCACGTATAGCGCCGCATCGACGGCTTTTTATAGCGCTATCGCATTCAGCCAGTTCGCCGGACCGAACTCTCTGACCGGCATCAAGTCCAGTACGGTAACGCCCGCCTTCACCTACAACCGGCTCAATGGGGCGCTCGACCCGACCGCCGGCAAGTACATGTCGGCCTCGCTGCAGTTCTCCGGCGGACCCCTGGGCGGCAACGTGAACACCATCCGGCCGATCTTCGAGGCAAAGTACTACCACTCCGTGCGGAAGGGCAAGAATACACTTGCGTTTCACCTCCTGGCCTCAACGATTGCCGGATATGACGGCAAGGTACCGCCGCCGTTCTCGCGGTTCTACATGGGCGGCGATATGGACATCCGGGGCTTCGATCCCTATACCATCGGGCCCACCGGCTTCTTCCCGACGATCGGCCAGGTGTGCAATCGGGACGCGAAAGGCAATCCCATCCAGTCCCTTGGTTCAACCGGACAGCCGACGGGATCCTGCGGGTCCTTCACGCAGTTCCCGTACTACACCCTGGAATTCCCGGGCGGCGACACCGAAGGACTGCTCAACTTCGAATATCGCATCCCTGTCATTCCGCAGCATTTCACCATTGCCTATTTCGTAGACGTCGGCAGCAGCTTCATCCTCTATCCGGGCCAGCTCGAATACACGGCGACGGCGTTAAGCCGGATCGAGGAGGACTATCCGTACTTCTTTAACGGCGACGTACCGAAGAACCTGCATCCCCTGGGGAGGGATAACATCAGGCCGCGCAGCTCGACGGGCATCGAGTTTCAAGTCATCATGCCGGTGTTGAATGCGCCCTTCCGGCTCTACTACGGATACGACTGGCTCCGTCTGAACGACGTTTCGGTCGTGCCGCCCCAGGCGCTGCCGCCGAGGTCGATGTTCCCGAACCAGGCAACGTATAACAGCGTTCTTCCGTTCTTCGCGCCGGTCTATCTGCGCGAGCAAAAGGGATTGTTGGGATTCACGGTAGCTCGTCAGTTCTAAGGCTGTAGCGGCGGTGTCCGCACCGCCGAAAGCTTCTGGTCCGGGTGGGCGGTGAGCAGATGGGCGGTGGTGCGGACACCGCCGCTACAGCACCGCGTCCTCGGATGGAGTCAAGATTGCAATTCGCCCGGCGGCTGAGTTGAGCTAGAATATACTCTTCCGCAATATCTCAAGATTTGAGGGAGTTTTTTGAATGAGAAAACGAGTAATTGGCGCGACCATTTTTGCAGTCGCTTTCTCGGCGGTGCTCGGTCTTGCGCAGGACCCCACGACGACCCCGGAAAAGCTCGCCGTCATCAACATCCAGCAGGCGATCGCCCAGACGGGCGAAGGCAAGCTGGCGCTGGACGCCCTGACCAAGAAATATGAGCCCAAGCGGCAGGCGCTCCAGCGACAACAGGACGAGATCAACGCTTTGCAGGATCAAGTCCAGAAGCAGGGCCCTACGCTCAGCGACGAGGAGCGTTCCCGCCTGAGCCGCGACCTGGACCAGAAGCAGCGCCTGTTCAAGCGCGACCAGGACGACGATCAGGCGGACTGGCAGGCAGACAACCAGGATGCGGTGCAGCGGATCGGCCAGAAGATGGTCAAAGTGATCAACGACTATGCCCAGAAGAACGGGTATGCGCTGGTGATTGACGATTCGCAGTTGCCGGTCTACTACGTGGCCAAGGGTGTGGACATCACCGACCCGATCGTGAGGCTCTACGATCAGGCCAACCCGTCCGCCGCGCCGCCCGCCTCTCCGGCAGCGAGCGCGACGAAGCCCGCCGCGAAAGCGACGAAGCCTTAGTATTCGACCGCCTGGCTGCAAGGCCAGCGTCCTCTCAGGGGCACATGGCAATGTGCCCCTACACACCGGTCTCTCCCTCATACTCGGCAGGACCGCCAGTTGGCGGTGTCTTCCCCCAAAAGAAGCTCCCGTTATCACCGATCCTGGTCGTTAGCCATTTGTAATCTCAGCCGGTCAAGGCGTTCTGGAAACGCGATATGATCAATTATCGATGCCAAACGGCGTGAGCTACGACGCGATCGTGGTGGGTTCCGGCGCCAGCGGGGGCTGGGTGGCCAAGGAATTGTGCGAGAGCGGCGTACGCGTCCTGATGCTTGAAGCCGGTCCCCCGCGCGTTCCCAGCAAGGACTTCACCGAGCACGTCTGGCCCTACCAGTTGAAGTATCGCGGCTTCGGCAATCAGCGCGCGCTGCTTGAGAATCAGCCGGTGCAGCGGCTCTGCTACGCCTGCGACGAATACAGCCACCAGTTCTTTGTCAACGATCACGAGCATCCCTATACCACGCCTGCCGACAAGCCCTTCATGTGGATTCGCGGCCGGCAAGTGGGCGGCAAGACCTTCTGCTGGGCGCGCGAGAGCTACCGTTATAGCGATTACGAGTTCAAGGCGGCCAGCCGCGACGGCTATGGCGAGGATTGGCCGTTCAGCTACAAGGATCTCGAACCTTACTACGACAAGGTGGAGAGCTACATCGGGGTCAGCGCATCGCGCGAGAATCTGGAACAGATGCCCGACGGCCAGTTCCTGCCGCCCATGAATCTCTCCTGCGGCAGCGTGCTTGCCAAGAAGGTCATCGAGGAGAAGTTCGGCTGGCGCGTGATGCCGGACCGCGTAGCGAATCTCACCGTACCGCATCGCGGACGCCCCGCGTGCCACTACTGCGATGAATGCCAGCGCGGATGCTATACCGCGTCCTATTTCAACAGCCCGTCCGTCACACTTCCGGCCGCCGCTCGCACCGGACGCTTCACGCTGATCAGCGATGTGGTGGTCAGCCACGTGGTGATGGATTCTGATGAGGCCCGCGCGCGCGGCGTCTACGCCATCGATCGCGTGAGCAAAGCGCATCGCGAGTTTCAGGCGAAGGTGGTGGTGCTGGCTGCCAGCGCGCTCGAGTCCACGCGCATCCTGCTGAACTCACGTACCTCGCGATTTCCGCAAGGCGTCGGCAATTCACAAGGAGTGCTGGGCCACTACCTGATGGATCACTTCACCGTCGAGGGCGCGGGCGGCGTGATTGCTTCGCTGAAATCATCCAAGCGCGAGCCCATCGGCAATCCGGCAGGGTTTCTCATCGCGAAGTACGCCAACACCGATGGGCATCGCAATCCGAATTTCCTGCGTGGCTACCGTTTCGACGGCGGCGCCAGTCAGGACCTGCACGGCCAGGCATTCGATCTTCCCGGATTCGGTGTCGAGTGGCGGCGCCGCGTGCGCGAGGAGATCCCGTACTACTGCAGCTTCGAAGCGCAAGGAGAGTGCCTGCCGCGTGCCGACAACTATGTCGAGCTCGATCCCGAAGTGAAGGACGCGTGGGGAATTCCGGTCCTGCGTATTCATGCCAGCTACGGCGAAAACGAGCAGGCGCAGGCGAAAGCCATGCGCCAGGACATCATGAATGTCCTCGATGCCCTGAAGCTCGAGAATCCGCAGCCGCCGGCGGGCGAGTTGAGCATCTTCGGCAAAAATATTCACGAATGCGGCACCGCGCGCATGGGCACCGATCCGAAGAAGAGCGTGCTTGATGCGTATAATCGCGTTCGCGACGCAAAGAACGTCTTCGTGACCGACGGCGCGTCGTTCGCGACGCAGGGATGCTACGAGCCGACACTGACGATCATGGCGGTCTCGTGCCGCGCTGCGGATCACCTCGCGGAGGAATTCAGGCACGGAGCGTTTTAGTATCGGGGAGATGATCCATGACGAGCGCACACCCGGCAACTATCATCGGCAGCGTGAGGCACAAGGCAGGATACGGACGGTTCATTCAAGAGATCGTCAGGGCACTCCCAATATCAGCGAGCTTCCTGCTCGTCGTGCTGACGGCGACCTCGGCGCGCGCTCGGCAGAACTTCAAAGTCCTGTTAAGCTTCGGCGGGGCTAACGGCGCCAATCCTGACGACGGCTTGCTGCAGGGCCTGGACGGAAACCTCTATGGCACTACTTTCGACGGCGGGGGAACCTGCGGCATCTATTGCGGCACGATTTTCAAGATTACGCCGACGGGCATGCTGACCACGCTGCACAATTTTTGCGGCCAGCCCGGCTGCGCGGACGGCGCCAATCCCTTCGCGGGCCTTGTGCAAGCCACAAACGGCAACTTTTATGGGACAACCGAAGTGGGTGGCGAGAGTGACGCCGGCACGATTTTCAAAATTACACCTGGCGGCAGCTTCACAGTGTTGCAGAGTCTTGATTTTGACAACGGGGCGTATCCGCTCGACGGCCTGGCGCTGGGCCTCGACGGGAACTTCTACGGCACAACGCAGCAAGGTGGGGAACACCCTGACGGCTTGGTATTCAAAATCACGCCAACGGGCACGCTGACCACGCTGTATTCTTTCTGCTCCCGAACGAATTGTGTGGACGGCGCGTTCCCTGGTGGCGAACTGGTTTTGGGGCCTGACGGGAACTTCTATGGGACCACGGCTGTGGGCGGCTCCTATAACGACCCAACCCTCTGCCAGGGCGGTCCGGGCTGTGGCACTGTCTTCAAGATCACCCCCACGGGCACGCTGACCACCCTGTATAGCTTCTGTGCCCAAGCGAACTGCTCGGACGGCGCATTACCGGTCGCCGGCGTAGTCCTGGCCACTGATGGTAGCTTCTACGGGACAACCCGCTACGGCGGGGCCAACGGTGACGGCACCGTCTTCAAACTCGCGCCGACGGGCGCGCTGGTGACGCTATACAGCTTCTGCTCTCAAACCAATTGCACGGACGGGTCAACGCCGTGGGCAGACCTGATTCAAGCCACCGATGGCAACCTCTACGGGACGACCACGCGGGGCGGAGTGAGCAGCGATGGCACGGTGTTCAGGATAACGCCCCAGGGTCGCTTGACAACACTACACAGCTTCGATGGGAACGACGGAGACGAGCCCTACGGTGGCCTGGTCCAAGCCACGAACGGGACTTTCTTCGGCACCACGTCCTTGGGCGGAAGTGACGACTCCTGCTCCGTCAGCGGCGGTTGCGGAACCATCTTCGCGCTGAGTACGGGGCTCGGACCATTTGTGGAAATGCTGCCCGCCTGGGGCAAGGTGGGGGCGGCGATCAGAATCCTCGGGACAAATCTGATGGGCGCAACCAGCGTCACGTTCAACGGCACTCCGGCAAAGTTCACGGTGAATTCCGGCTCATCGATCAATGCGACAGTACCCGCCGGCGCCACCACTGGGACCGTCCAGGTGGTGACGCCCGGCAGGACGCTGTCGAGTAACGTACCGTTTAAGGTAATGCCATAGCACATCAGCGACGTGAAGGATGGGTAGGAAGCGGAGCCGCGGGTGGCGAGGACATTGCTTGGTGCAATGAGCGAATTTGAAAAATCCAGCCATCAAGATGCCGACGGTGGCGAAACACCGTCGGGACTGAGCAGGCGGGAGTGGCTGCTGCGGCTTGGCGACGCCGCGATGCTGGCCGGCTTCAGCGGGATTCTGCCTGAGGATACACTCGCCGCCACAATGCCAGCCACAGCCGTTGCGCCTCAGACCGCGTCGAGCGCGGCAGCACCAGCCGCCCTGCCGCCCGGACTGTACGATCCCTCGGCCGATCATTTGACGCACGTCCTGATGCGCGAGCAGCGGTTCGTCACGCCGCCGCCGGGCAGCGAGACCGAATACGCAGCGCCTCATCCGGAGCCTTACGCGCCGGCTTTCTTCTCGGTTGAAGAATTTCCGCTGGTTCGCCGTCTGGTGTGGCTGATGCTGAATGCGTCGTATGAACAGCCCGCGCAGAGCCAGCCGGTGAGCGAAGAGACAGTTGAGGAAGTTGCGGAATGGATCGATTTGGTGGTTTCGCAGTCCGACTCCGTGCGCCGGGCCGCGCGGGGCCTGTCTGCTCAGCACCGCGCCCTGGCCGTCCGGTACTACGGCGCTGAAGATATTCAGCGGCTCGAAACGTCCGATCCGAAGAAAGTCTGGAGGGACGGGCTGGCCTGGTTGCATGAGCAGTCCAGCCGGCTCTCAAGTGGAGGCTTCCTCGCCTTGAGCCAAGTGCAGCAAGCGAACCTGCTAAGCAGGGTAGAGAAATCGACCTATGCCCCGTCCCAATCCGAAGGCCCCGGGCCGCAGCTTTACCTCCTGCTGAAGCGGCAGATGATCGAGGGCTATTACACGTCGCAGGCGGGTTTGAAAGAGCTGGATTATCAGGGCAACGCGTTCCACGGCGAATCGCCGGGATGTCCGGAGAAGTAAGTTCGGAGTTGTCCGGTTCGGAGTTACCGGATTCTGTGTTTGAGGAACTCCGACTTTGAACTACGAACTTCGAAAGGTTCTGTGCCATTCAGTTCGGAGTTGCCCGTCGAACCGCGAACTCCGAACCACGAACTTCGAACTCCGAACTCGCCAAAGGATTTCCACAGCTTTCTCGATCGCGCCTCCCGCGCCAGGTTTTAGGAGGGACGCTTTCTGATAAAATCGTCTTGGAATGACCGCTTCGAATTTCGTTCATCTTCATCTTCACACCGATTACAGCCTGCTTGACGGCGCCTGCGACATCCCCAAGCTGATGGACCGTGCCGCGGCGCTCAAGATGCCCGCCGTTGCCATGACCGATCACGGCAACATGTTTGGCGCGGTCAAGTTTCACGAGGAAGCGACCAAGCGCGGCATCAAGCCGATCATCGGCTGCGAGACTTATGTCGCGGTCACCAACCGCTTTGACAAGACCACCGATGCCGACCGTCCGCATCACCTGGTGCTGCTGGTAGAGAACGAACGCGGCTATCAGAACCTGGTGAAGCTCGCCTCGACGGCTTATCTCGAGGGTTACTATTATCGCCCCCGGATCGACAAGGATCTGCTGGCGCGGCATTCCGAAGGTTTGATCGCGCTCTCGGCGTGCCTGCAGGGTGAAGTGACCTCCGCGCTGAAGGCCGAAAAATACGAGAAGGCGCGCCAGTCGGCGTACGACCTGCGCGACATTTTCGGCAAGGGCAACTTCTTCATCGAAATTCAGAATCAGGGCCTCGAAGAAGAGCGCCGCGTGAATCCGGATCTGGTGCGTCTCTCGCGCGAAACGGGAATACCGCTGGTGGCGACCAACGATTGCCATTATCTGACCCACGCCGACGCCCGCGCGCAGGAAGTCCTGATGTGCATCCAGACCGGCAAGACGGTCAGCGACAGCCAGCGGATGCGGTTCGACACCGACCAGTTCTATTTCAAGTCGGCGGAGGAGATGGCGGCGAGCCTCGGCGAAGTTCCCGAGGCCCTGGCGCGCACGCTGGAGATCGCCGAGCGCTGCAATCTGCACCTGAAGAAGAAAGAGCACGTCTTTCCGCATTTCGAGGTGCCGGCCAACGAGACGCTGGACAGCTTTTTCGAGAAGGTCGCGCGCCAGGGATTCGACGCGCGGCGGCCCGCGCTCGAGCGGCTGCAGGCCGAGGGCCGCCTTCGCTATCCGATCGAGGCTTATGAGGACCGCGTCAATTTCGAAATCGCGCTCATTCAGAAGATGCGGTTTGCGGGATACTTCCTGATCGTCTGGGACTTCATCCGGTTCGCCCGCGAGAAGTGCATCCCCGTGGGCCCCGGACGCGGCTCGGCCGCCGGTAGCCTCGTCTCCTACGCGATGCGCATCACCGACGTCGATCCCCTGCAGTACGACCTGCTTTTCGAGCGCTTCCTGAATCCCGAGCGCATCACCTTCCCCGATATTGATATCGACTTCTGCATGCGGCGCCGCAGCGAGGTGATCGAGTACGTCACCGGTAAATACGGGCGCGAGAACGTCAGCCAGATCATTACTTTCGGCACCATGGGCGCCAAGGCCGTCGTCCGCGACGCGGCGCGCGCTCTCGACATGCCCTTCTCCGACGCGGACCGCATCGCCAAGCTGATTCCGAACACGCTCAACATAGCGTTGAAAGACGCGCTGGCCCAGAATCCCGAACTGCGCCAGGTCCGCGATCGCGATCCCAAGGTTGCCGACCTGCTCACCGTCGCGACCAGCCTCGAGGGTCTGGCGCGGCACGCGTCCACGCATGCGGCCGGCGTGGTGATTTCGCCGCAACCGCTGCAGGAGATCGTCCCGCTGTACAAGAGCAGCAAGGACGAAATCACGACGCAGTACGCGATGGATGATCTCGAGAAGATCGGCCTGCTGAAGATGGATTTTCTCGGGCTCACCACCCTGACCGTCCTTGACGACTCCGTGCGCATGATCGAGCAGACGCGCGGCGAGAAGCTCGATCTCGAAAGGCTGCCGCTCGACGACGCCGCCACCTACGAGCTGCTCGGCAAAGGTTTGACGGCGGGCATATTCCAGTTTGAAAGTCGCGGCATGACCGACATTCTGCGCCGCGCCAAGCCGAATCGTCTTGGAGATCTTACAGCCCTCAATGCTCTCTACCGGCCGGGTCCGATGCAGATGATTGACGACTTCGTTGCGCGCAAGGCCGGCAAGAAGCGCGTGACCTACGATCTGCCGCAACTGAAAGAGATCCTGGAGGAGACTTACGGAATCATGGTCTACCAGGAACAGGTGATGCAGATTGCGAACAAAGTCGCGGGATTTTCGCTGGGCGAAGCGGACGTGCTGCGCCGCGCCATGGGCAAAAAGAAGCACGAGGAAATGGTCGCCATGCGCGAGAAGTTCCTGGCCGGCGCCATCCGCAACAAGGTGCCCGAAGCCAAAGCGCGCAAGCTCTACGAGCAGATCGAGCAGTTCGCGGGCTACGGATTCAACAAGTCCCACTCCGCCGCCTACGCCCTCGTGGCGTATCAGACGGCCTACTTGAAGACCCACTATGCGGTCGAGTTCATGGCCGCGATGCTCACAGCTGAAATCGGCAATCCCGACAAGCTCACGTTCTACCTGGGTGAATGCCGCGACATGGGGATCGAGATTCTGCCGCCGGACGTGAACTCCAGCGATCGCACGTTCACGCCTTCGCGGACCGGCTCCGGTCTCGGCATCCGTTTTGGCCTGACGGCGATCAAAAATGTGGGCGAAGCGGCCATCGACTCGGTGCTGGAGGCGCGCAAGCGTCTGGGCCGGTTCGACAACCTCTTCCAGTTCTGCGAGAATGTCGATCTCCGGCTGATGAACAAGCGCGTAATCGAGAGTCTGATCAAGGCCGGAGCGATGGACTCGCTGGGCGTGCATCGCGCGCGCATGATGGCCGGTCTCGATCGCGCCATGGAGCTGGGCCAGGCGGGCCAGCGCGCGACCGCGGCCGGACAGGCAGGCTTGTTCGGTGGAGGGTCACAACCGGAGCCCCTGCGCGCTGTCGAGTTGCCGGATGCGCTGCAGTGGTCTGAGACCGAACGTCTGGCCGGCGAGAAGGAAGTCCTGGGGTTTTTTGTGACGGGTCACCCGCTCGAGAAGTATCGCGCTGAGATGATGGCGCTCGCCAAGCATGACAGCGTCGCCATCGAGGACATGTCGAATGAAGCGCCGGTGTCGCTGGCGGGCATCCTGACGGATCTGCGCGTCAAGCCCAGCAAGAAAGGCGATCTTTGGGCCGCGGCCGTGCTCGAGGATCTGCGCGGCACATCGGAGTTGCTTGTCTTTCCGCAGACGCTCCAGCAGGTGCAGCCGCTGCTGAAGAAGGAAGCGGTGCTGCTTATCAAAGGCCGCATCCGCCGCGACGAAGCATCGGCCAAACCGAAAGTGATCGTCAGCGAGGTGCATCCGCTTGATAAAGCGTCAGCGAACGGCCGGAAATCGATTCGCGTGCGAATCCAGCTCGACGCCGCGCCGGAAGAATTGCTTGACTCGATGCACTCGCTCCTGGCTTCACATCCCGGCAGCGACGCGCTGGTGTTTTACTTGATTCGCGACGGCGATTTCCGCGCGGCACTGCGCCCGCGGCGGCCCGCGGGCGTGAAGGCCGACGACGATCTGCTTGCCGAGTTGCGACGCATATGCGGCGAGGATGCGGTCTCGATCGAGCAACGGGCTTAGCGCCTTAACACAGAGAGCGCAGAGAACACAGAGTTTCCGTGAGCTCTGTGGACTTTGTGTTTTGATCTTTTCCTGCAGCCGCTGACGGTAACCGATCACGAGTTTTCTCGGATCGTCTGTTTTCGGCGGCATTTGACATGGCCAGACCGGCTCCACAACCCGACCCCGCCGTCGACATCGAGAAGCAGATCGCCACGCTTGAAGCGGGTTCACCTTCCGAGGCTGATCGCGAAGAGATCGAGCGCCTGCGAGGCCAGCTCGAGATCCTGCGCCGCACCCCCGGCGCTAAGCCTTCCGGCGATGCCTGGGAGCAGGTGCTGATCGCGCGCCATCCCAATCGTCCTTACACGCTCGATTTCATTCACGCACTATTCACCGATTTCACCGAGCTGCACGGCGACCGCCGATTTGCCGACGATCCCGCGCTGATCGGCGGCCTGGCGCGATTTGAAGGCCGGCCCGTGGCCGTCGTGGGTCATCAGAAGGGACGCGACACCGAGCAGCGGGTGAAGCGCAATTTCGGCATGCCGAATCCCGAAGGCTATCGCAAGGCGCTGCGATTGATGAAACTGGCGGAGAAGTTCCGGTTGCCCGTGGTGTGCCTCGTCGACACGCCGGGCGCCTATCCCGGCAAAGGCGCCGAAGAGCGCGGCCAAGCCGAAGCCATCGCTTACAACCTGAAAGAGATTCCCAAGATTCGCACGCCCATCGTGGTCGTGGTGCACGGGGAAGGCGGCAGCGGCGGCGCGCTGGCCATCGCCATCGGCGACCGCGTCTTGATGCTTGAGAACGCCATCTATTCTGTGATCGCGCCCGAGAGCTGCTCCTCGATTCTTTGGCGCGACTGGAATCACAAGCAGGAGGCTGCGCGCGCCCTGAAGCTGACCGCGCGCGACCTGCACGGCTTCGGCCTGGTCGATACCATCGTGCCCGAGCCGGCCGGCGGCGCGCATACGGATCCGCCCGGCGCCGCCGCCAATCTCAAAGCTGCGATTAGCGCCGCGCTGGGGGCACTGACGCCACTTTCTATGGACAATCTTATCAGCCTGCGTCACGAACGTCTGCGCAAGCTCGCGACCTTCGTGATTGAGTAGCAAAGGGAAGAGAAACCGAGCCAGGAGTGTCTGCGCAACCGGGTTGCCTTAAGCCTTCCTCGACAGCGCGTCCTCTTCGACCACCGCTTCCGCAAGGTCATTCGCCTGCTTGAGAATCGCCGCCTGAATGGCTGCGTGCCAGGCCGATGAGCCTTCGGCCGGACTCGAGCTGCGCGGTCGCCCAATATAGATCAGAGGCCAACGAAACTCGATCAGCCGCCGAATCTGCATTCGCACGAATTCCCACGCGCCCATGTTGCGAGGCTCCTCTTGCAGCCAGACGACCTGTTCGAGGTGCGGGTAGGATTCCAGCACGGGCCGGAGGTCCGTTTCGGGGAAAGGATAGATCTGCTCGAGGCGGCAGACCGCGACCGCGGGATTCGGTTGGCGCTCGCGCTCTGCAAGCATCTCGACGGCGATTTTGCCCGTGGCCAGCACCAATCGCCGCACGCGTTCCGGCTCGCGCGAGGCATCAGGATCATCGAGCACGCGATGGAATCGGCCTTCGGCAAGCTCGCGCAACGACGAAGCCACAAAGGGGTGCCGCAGCAGGCTCTTGGGCGTGAACACAATGAGCGGTAGCGGGTCGGTCTTGAGGAGCGTCGCCTGAAGCCGCAGCAGGTGGAAGTATTGCGCGGCAGTGGTGCAGTTCGCGATGCGCACGTTGGTCGCCGCAGCGAGCTGCAGGAATCGTTCCGGACGGCCGCTGGCGTGATCCGGGCCCTGGCCTTCGAGACCATGAGGCAGCAGCATCACCAGTGACGGCGTCAGGCCCCACTTCGAGCGCGCCGACATGATGAACTCGTCGATCATGGTCTGCCCGCCGTTGAAAAAGTCGCCGTATTGCGCTTCCCAGATGACCAGGCGGCCGGGCTCCTGCACGTTGTAGCCGTATTCGAACCCCAGCGCGGCGTTCTCACTGAGCGGGCTATTGTAGACCTCGAACGACGCCCGCGCCTGCGGCAGCGCCTGCAAGGGCACGAAGCGCGCGCCGGTGTTGGCGTCGAACAGTACGGCATGACGCTGGTTAAATGTGCCGCGCTCGGTGTCCTGCCCGGTAAGGCGGATCGCGGTGCCTTCCGAGAGGATCGAAGTGAGGGCCAGCTCTTCGGCAGCCGCCCAATCGATCGTGCGTTTGTCCATCGTGCTGAGCATCTCGCGGCGCCGCGCCCGCGCCCGCTCGAGCTTGCGATTGACAGTGAAACCATCGGGCAACTGCAGCGCCGATTCGTTCAACTCACGCAGGCGTTCCGCCGGGAAGCGGGTGTCGGCGTGGCGCGCGGCGCCCGGCGGCGGCTCTTCGGGCCGCGGCTCTACGAGCTGACGTTCAGGCTGGAGCGTTGCCATCACGCTCTCAAGTCGGCTGAAGTGCTTCTTGACAAGCGCCTCGGCATAGCCTTCCTGGATTACGCCGCGCTCCCGCAGCGTTTTGGCCCAGAGCTGCCGAACCGTCGCATGTCCGGCGATCTTACGGTACATGACCGGTTGCGTGACGCTGGGATCGTCGCCTTCGTTGTGTCCGTAACGCCTGTAGCCCACGAGATCGACCACAAAGTCCTTGCCGAAGCGCTCGCGATATGCGAAGGCGAGCCGCGCCGCCTCGATGCAAGCTTCGGGGTAGTCGGCGTTGACGCGCGCCAGCGGAATCCGAAATCCGCGCGCGAGATCGCTCGAGAACGGCGCGCTGCGGCCGTCGACCGGTTCCGTGGTGAACCCGAGCTGATTGTTGGCGATGATGTGCAGCGTCCCGCCAGTGGTGTAGCCTTCCAGTTGGTACATGTTGAGGGTCTCGGCTACCACGCCCTGCGCGGGGAACGCCGCATCGCCATGGATGAGCAGCGGCAGTGTGCGGCTGGCATCGAAGCGCGCCGGGCCCCGTTCGCTGGTGTCCGTGCCAGCGGCTCGCGCCATCCCTTCCACGACAGGATTTACCGCCTCCAGGTGCGAGGGATTCGGCGCCAGGGTTACCGTCAGGCTGACGTCTCCATCTCCCCCGAGTTGCCGTACGGCGCCCGAGTGATACTTCACGTCGCCGGTCCAACCGAGGTCGCTGCGGAACCGGCTGGCGCCCGCAGGATCCTTGAATTCGGCCAGGATCTGCTCGTACGGCTTGTTCAAGACGTGCGCCAGAATATTCAGCCGGCCGCGATGCGCCATGCCAAGGAGCACGTTGCGAAAACGAGCGTGCGCGGCGCGCTGAATGATCTCGTCCAGCATGGGAACGAGAATGCCCAGGCCCTCGATCGAGAAGCGGGTCTTGCCGGGGAACGCCCGGTGAATGAAAAGCTCGAACGCGCCTTCCTGCGTAATGCGGTCGAGCAACGCCACTTCGTCGAGGGGATCGGCCGGCGGGCGAAATCGCCGCGATTCCATGGCGTCAAGCAGCCAGCGCCGCTCTTCAGGATCGCGCACGTGCCCGTAGTCGAATCCGCTCACGCCGGAGTAAATGCCGCGCAGCCAGTCGATCAGGTCCCACGCGCTTTCCGAACCGGTCGCGCCCGCGTAGGGAAACATACCGCCGAACAGCGACGCCGGCAGCGCGCGCAAGTCTTGCTCCGTCAGCCCGTGGTATTCAGGTTGAAGCGAGGGATCGCCGGGCGGCGGATTGCCCAGCGGATCGAGTTGCGCCGCGAGGTGCCCGAATTTGCGGATCGATTCGGCGAGATTCACCGCGCCGACGATCTTGGCGATCGGCACTCCGGCTGCCCGGGTTGGCACGGACAGTTCAGCCACCCCAGCGATCGCGGTTTCGGGCGCCGTAGCGGTCTCCGGCGGCGGTCCGTTGCGCTCAAAGAACTCGCGCGTTGCAGCGTCGAGGGACGAGGGATCGTGCTGATACTGCTCGTAAAGATCGAGCAGGTACGCGGCGTTGAATCCGTCGAATTGTTTCCAGGCGTCCATTAGATCGCTGTGCCGATGATTTGCGGCAGGCTCCAACATTTCAGAGTCAAGTAAGGCATCGTAAGTCGAGCATAAAATACGAGGACCTTGCAGGCAAGACTAAGCTTGTATCCGGGCGACGGCCTCGAGCGCCGGCCGGTAGTGGTCGAGCCCGGGGACCTGGAGGCCCGCAATCTTGGCGGCGTCATCCCAGCGCCGCAAGCGGACGGCCTCGCGATAGTATCGGTGCGATTCGAAGGCCCGGGCTTCATCCTCGCTGAGGGGGCCGCCCTGAAGTGCCAGGCTCTGGACCGAAGCGGGTGAGAGCATGCCGAAGTATGCCGGATCGACTTGGCACAGGTACCGCTTCGCCGCCACGTGCAGCTTGACCGGCTCAGTGACCTCCGGTGGAAAACGCCGTGCCAGCCACGCCTCGCCGGCGGCTTCATGACGGGCATCGATACCGCGGTCGGCGATGTCCTCGCCCATACCGTGAATCAAATGTCCGATGTCGTGCAGCAGCGCGGCCACGATCAAAGGCTGCGGAGCGTTCTCTTCCTCCGCCTGATGGGCCGCCTGCAGAGCGTGTTCTGTCTGCGACACGGGCTCGCCGAAGTACGCCTCGTCTCCGCGCCGGGCAAACATCTCGAAGATTTCGTCCACTACGTTCATGCTGCCTCCGCGCCATGCGCGTTGCTGTAGCGGCGCTCTATGAGCGCCGACCCTAAGTTTCCAAGTTCCGGCGCTCATAGAGCGCCGCTACAGCACGGTGCCCGCGCTCACGAGTTCGGTTGCGGCCATGTGCTTCTGATGAACCCAGTAAGCGGCCGCCGCAATTCCGGAAAGCCAGCACACGGCGGCGAGCATGATAAAGGCGCCCTTCCATCCGTAGGCCACCGAAATCTGCGCGACGGAATTCCCAGCCAGCACCCCTCCAATATAGCCCACGCCATCGATGAATCCCGACGCCGTTGCGCTGCCTTGCTTGCCGCCGAAATCGAGCGCGATGGCGCCGGCAAGATACGAGTATGGACCGAGCACGAGAAAAGCGACAGCGGCGACCAGCAGCACAGGTCCGGCTTTCGACGATCCGAATTTGAGGTTCGCGAGCGCGAACAAAGCTACGCCGGCGAAGACCAGGCCGTAAAGGATAATCGCAGCGCGGCCGCTGATGCCCAGACGGTCGCTCAGGAATCCCGCCGCCAGGACCGAGATTCCGCCAAACAGCGGAAACAGCGCGCTGCTGCTTGCTGCCGCCGCCGCGTCCAATCCCACCGCCTGCGTGAAGTAGGTTGGAGTCCAGATGTTGAATGTCTCGCGCACGATCGTCATTCCGAACGAGAGGAAGCAGACCAGCCAGAATACGCCGCTGCCCAGCAGCGGCTTCAGCAGCCCGGTGAGGCCTGGCGGCGTGTGCCGCTCGCCTTGCTCTTTAAACACGTTTGTCGGATTCGTGGAAGGCTCAGGAAGTCCGACTTCGCGCGGGCTTTCCTTGAGGAAGAGAAGATTGAGGCATGCGATCACCGCCAGCGTCGCGCCCGCGACGAAGAATACGCCGCGCCAGCCGACGCCATGTGCGATGAGAATCGCCATAAACTGGCGCGAAGCGGCGTCGCCGAACAGGTAACTCAGGCTGATAATTCCCATTGCGGCGCCGTACGAGGAATACGAAAACCACTTCGACGTGACCTTGACCACGCCGGCCCAGCCCATGGATTGCACCAGCCGATTTCCGATCCAGGCAATCGTGAAGATCGGCAGCCCGCCGCCGAGAGCAAACACGATCGTGAAAACGACCGAGCCCGACATGCCAAGCAGAAAATTCCGCTTGCCGCCCAGGAAATCGGCTGCTCCGCCGCTTGGGAATTTGCCGATGGCGTACGCGAGCACGCCCAGAGAAGCGATTGTGCCCATGCGGATCGTGGCGAGATTGACAGGGATTCCGCGCCGGCCCATGTCCGCCAGAATGAGCGGCAATGCCACCGAATAATCCGACCGGCAGAGGTAGTAGGCTGCGTAGCCGAGGACCATCAGCGAGACGGTGACCGCCTGCCAGAAGCGCAGCGATTTTGAGGATGCCATCCGGTGTTCTCCGCTCACCGTCCAACGAGGGCGTTTCATCGATGACCAGCGCGACTAGAAAGGATACCGCAACGTTTGTTTGTCAGGACACGACTCGCCGTCGGGCGGAGGCTCCTTTTACAGATTCTTTACCTCTCGTTGATGACTCCTGTAGCGGTCGGGTGGGATTGCTGCAGTAGCTGCCCGTTGTGGGTTGGCGGTTATCGGTCGTCGTCTGCCGGTTGCCGGTTTGCACTGACTGCGGACCACGGACAACCAGGGGTTTCAGAGATTGCGGCGGGACCTGAAGAGCAGTGACAAGTGACGAGTGCGAAGCGCAAAAACGAGTCTCAGGCAATGACTCAGGAAGGGAGCTCTTTCCTGGCCTCGTTAAAGGCGGACTCCTCCCGCTCGACTCGTTCGCGCACAATCCGTTCCACCCGCTTGTCCACCACGCTCGAAGTCGTACTCAAAGTCTGACGCCGCCAACCTGGCCAGTTAAGCACACGCGATGCCGCCGCCCTTGGTGTCATTCGAAGGGGTGGCCAAAGTACGTCAAGACCCAAAGAGCCAGCATGTAAACGCTGAGCAAAGACTGCACTCCGGCCACAGTTCTCGCCCAGCCGACCGCCCTCAGATCGTATTCGCGCTTGGTGAGCATTTTCAGCCACTCGCCGATATTCAACTCCTGGTAACCGATGTTGAACGCGCTGGTCAGGCTGAAGAACATGGCAGCGCGGGCAAGACGCCACTCCCGGCGGAGCCTGTGGCCGGGGTTGCGCGTCGTTGTGGCGGGTGTGATGGGGCGAGTGAGACCGGGCAGCAGCACCTCGAAACGCCAATTTCGCTCCCGGCCGCGAGCCTCGCGCGTGGCTTCCAGGCGAATTCCCGAGCGTCCCCTGAGATGCATACACCAGAAGTAGAAAACGGCCATCGCCAGCCACACCAGTCCGATTATTTTGAGCGGCCTGCCCGGATTCATCCCGTACTGGCAAGTCCAATCGAAGGCAATGCGTCTGAACCAGCGCCAACCCACGGGGTCCAGTGCGGTCTGCTTTCGGTTGACGGCATAAGTGATCTTGTTTTCAGCTTGTACAAAGCCCCCGTCGCTGAATGCTTTCCGCAGGCGTACCAGGGCCTCGGGGTCGTCGATATAGGTGGCCAGATCCAGGTGCTTCGCTCGGGCGATTCCGTTAATAGTGGGATCAACCGCAGGCTCGTAGATCGTTGCGTCCAGATTGGCGTTTCGAAGCCACGCGTCGGTCAGGTCAGTGCCTCTTAAGTCGGCCCGGGATAAGTCCGCGCCCGCCTTGTCCGCCTCGGGTATTGCCTTGCCGGCCTGAAGCGCGGCTCGGAGATCCTGAGTGACACGCCTTGGGGACCATTTGGTCCTCCCGGCGCCCGTTCCGGCGGCAGGATTCGCTTCGAAGCCCAGTTGCGCCCGAACCAGTTTCGCCCCGTAGAGAATCGCGCCGTGCAGTTTGGCGTATTGCAGATCGCAGTCCGTGCAGTCTGCATCGATCAGATCGGCGTCGTCCAGATCGACGTCCTCCAGGACCGCGCCCGTGAGCCGGGTGTTGGCCAGCGTCGCATGAGCGAGTTCAGCTCCGGTCAGGTCGACGCCCGTAAGATCGGCCCCGGTGAGGTCGGCAGGCTTCCCCTGTCGCTGCTTTGATTCCACCCACCGCTTGTGCTCGGCGAGTATCTCATCAAGGTCGGCGCGGGATCGCGTCTGGCCGCTTCCGTCTTTCCAGGTCCATCCTGCAGAGGCCGGTTCCGGCGTTGAGGCGGGAGCTTGGGATGGTGAGGCCGCCGGCGCAGCCGGAGCGACGGAAGGCTGAGCGGCCGGGGTTTCAGGGGCCGGACGTTGCCTCATCCGGCGCTCGGATTGAGCGCCGGCGGCCCAGGCCGTCAGAACGCAACAGCCTATCAAGACACTGATCGCGAACCGCAGCGGCAGCCGCATGCTTCCTTTCGGGAACGGGATCGATGGCCGTCATTATCCACCATAGGTGGGACCGTTTCAAGTGAGAGCGGCGTGTTGCGCAGGACTCGAGTTGCCGATTCTGCAAAAGTCCGATCGCGCGTGGGGGTCCGTACCGCCGCAGTGGCTTCAGGCGGCGCGCAGAGAAAAGCCTGCGTGCTGGCGACACGCGACCGCATGGCCGCTAGGGACTCATTTTTGATCTGGGATACCCGTCCATTGGTGATATCCAGCCTGGACGCGATGGAGTGCTGCGCTGAATCGGCCATCAGCGCCGAGATCACTTCTTGTTGCCTTTCCGAGAGTGACCCGGTGAGTTTCTCAACGTCGAGGCGGTTCTCGAGCCTGCGAAGTTCGTCGCAATTCGACATCCGCAAATCGAGCTCGGTTTCGGCGGCTCTCTCGCTTTGAAGCGGCTCACCGTGCTTGAAGTAAGGGAAGGAGCGAAGGAAATCAAGTATGGCCCATCGGATGCGACGGCTGAAATAGGTTGAGGAGGCCGACAGTTCCGGATCGAATTGGTCGATCGCCGCCATGAGTCCGAGGACCCCGCTTTGCACGAGATCGTCGAGATCGATCACGAGCAACCTTGTGAGCCCTCCGAGACGCCTGAATTCTTTCGCTGCAATCAGCCGCACGAGTGGTAACCACTTAAGAATCCGGTCGTCGCGAGTGGTGCCGAGGCTGGTCCTCGGCGATGATCTTCGAGGGTTGCCGGTGGAGGTCCCTGACACTTTGCCCCTCCCCATACTCCGTCGCGGCTTCTCCGCCGAACAGTCTTAGGCCGTTTCTAGGGCGACGGGACCACGGCCGTCGCTTGATTGGAATAGCCGCTCTCCTCAATACCGGAGACCGCAGTCGCTACGTAATAGTAGGTCGCACCCGCTGCCACGTCGCTGTCGGTATAGCTGGTTTCGGAAACGGGTGACGTGGTGATCTCGGAATAGGGTCCGCCGGAGTTTGTCCCGCGGTACACGTTGTATCCAGTAACGTCTTGCGAAGTGCTGGCGGTCCAGCTGAGATTCACATAGTGGCTATATACGCCGGCGCCCGATAGGGACTCGACGCTTGGCGAATTCTGTGCGTTGCTGGTGAGTGACGCGCTGCCGCTCGAAGTCCCCGTGCCGGAAGGCGTGAAGGTCACCGTAAAGCTACTACCCTGGCCGGCGTTGAGGGTCTGCGGCAGATTCAGATTGCTAAGCGTGAAGCCCGCGCCGCTGACCGAGTCGCTGGAGATTGTGACGCTGGAAGTCCCGGTGTTCGTAACGTTGACGGGAAGGCTGGCATAATCGCCAATCGTGACGTTTCCGAAGCTCAGAGTGGTTGGACTCAGCGACAGATCCCCGGTTTGGGGCGGCGCGGCAGTGCCGGTGCCGCTGAGCGAGGCGGTGGCCTGAGTCGACTTGCCCTTGTTCAGGGTCAAAGTTCCGTTGAACGCGCCCGTGGAGGTCGGTGAAAACTCGACGGTAAGGGAGAAGGATTGTTCGAAGTAGAGGGTAACAGGAAGATTCACGCCGGCATAGCTGAATGGCGCCCCGGATGTTTGGATTGCGCTTACGGTCACAGTCCTGTGGCTGTTGTTGGTCACGGTAACCTGTTGAGTACCGACGCTACCGATTACGACGCTGCCGAACTGCACGCCCGGGAACGACAGGAGCGGTCTTGACTGGGCTCGTCCAGGTGTGGATGGGGCCAAGGCAAGTAGGATCAGGACTAGCGCGCAGAAGCCGCACAAGGAAGTGCCGTCGTCCTGGCCGCGCTGCAATCTATGGGGGAGTTCACGCGTGGAACGATACACAGGCTAAGTCCTTTCCTGGAATGGTTATGTACTGTTATGCTTGGATTGTAACGATTAGCTAATGGAGGGCGCAGTAATATACATCACCTTGTATTGTGATCTTCGGTACTTGTCGTGTTCTTCCAGTAAGGTCTTTAAAAACTGGCGAGTATCGGCATCTTCAAGGGACGAGTACAAGGCGAAGTATACCTATATTGACAATAACGAACGCTTTCCGCGTTTTACCTGGGATAGATACAAATACACATTAGGGCGCCAGCTCGTGAGATATCAGTATCTCGCCATCGTCATGACTTTGTGAACCTCTCCAGCCACTATCGTCACTTGCCGCTGCCTTCCATGCGTCTGCGCTCTTCAGCCTCCGCGAGCCACCCGCGGCGCAGATCCTCCTCGGAAATGCTCGACAGGTAAGGCTTGATATCGAGGATCGGCGTGCCGTCGAGCATATCGACGCCGCGGACGCGCAGCTTGTTGGCGTCGCGATCGAGGAGTCGCACGACCGTCAGCCCGATGGGATTCGGACGCCGCGGCGAGCGCGTGGAGAAGACGCCGTGCGGGCGCGGATCGACGGGCGGCGTGGCAATCAGGTCGTAATCGGTGGCGCGATGGAATACCCACAGGACGTAGAGGTGCGAGAAGCCTTCGACATCCTTCAGGCCGGCCGCGTACTCCGGCAGCAACTCGAGCACGCCTTCCGCGTGATGCTCGGCGCCAGGTCCTTTGGGAATCTGCGAGGTCTCGGTGTAGGGGCTGCGGATCACGCCGATGGGGCGCATGGTGTACGTGCCGGGCGGCGGGTCCGTTGTCATTGCGGAATCTCGGAGTCGGTCTCCAGTTCCCGAATTCGGACTCAGAGGAGATTGCCCGACGGGACGCGAGTCTCGTTTGAAACCGTCACAGCCTTGGGAACGGGTACATCAACCAGCCGAGGAGCAGCGCGATGCCGACGAACAGGGCGAATGATTTCGCGCCATAGACGATCCGCTCCCGCGTGGTGTTCTTAGCGATCGTGCCGAACACGACCGAGACCAGGAACGCGAACAGTACCATCGCTGGGAAATGGGAAATGATCATGACGTTTAATCTCGAACGTAGCACGTCCGGGGTTGCACGGCAATCTTGGGGCCGAAATTCGAAGCTCGAAATTCGAAGTCGAGTTTCGAGTTTCGATTTTCGGGTTTCGACTTTCACCGTGCCCTTTCGCCTGGCCCGCTACGGATTCAGCATCAGCACCGATTCCCTGTCGCCGGCCGGGAGAGTCCCGGGCTTCGCTTCGAAATGAAGCGGCAGATACTCTCCTTTCGCCCAGGGCTGCACCTGGTCCACGTAATGCGCGCCCGACGGATCCTCGCTCTGGCCGCCGGGGTACATGCCGAAGCTCTTCCCGACATCGCCGAGGTCGACCACCATGCGCCACGATGCGCCCCCGGTAACTTCGCCGCCATTTTCGCCGGGGCCGAGCGTGAACTCGTCGCCGGGAACCTCGATTCCGCCGCGATCGAGCTCGGCCACGCCGGTGATCGAGTGCAGCTTCAGCACGTTCGTCTTGCCCCAGCGCCACGCGTGCATATTGGAACCGCGATCTGCCACGAGCTTGCCAATCGCCCCCGCGAAGCTGGCGCGGATCACGTCGTCCCTCGATTCGCGCGCCGGCGTGCGCACGTCGTCGAACCACGGTGAGCGGGGCACCTCGCGCGTGAGGAACTCGAGCACTTCGAGTTCGGGCTGGCGTTCGTTCGACCCGGCGAATCCCCAGCCGCCGTCCCACGGCTCTACGCCCGCCGCGTCGAAGTGATTCTGCCAGACCGCGCGCCGGTACGCTTCGAACCAGGCTGTCCAGATGGTTTCCGCGATGGAGTCCGGCCGGGCCGTGAAATCCCAGCGGCGCAACTCAGCGATCGCAGCTTGCACGTGATCGTCGCCGAAAGGCTGACGATCGTAAGTGTTGATGAGCACCGGCACGATGCGCTCGGCGGCCACGTCATGGGCGTCCATCTGGAAAGATTCCATGTCCGCGAGCGTGATGTGCTGATGCGTCCGCAGCAGTTCGTGAATTCGCCGCGTGCGATAGCTCGGGTCCCACATCCAGCCGAGATAGTACGGATAGCCGACCGGCGTAGGCCTCCCGTTGGCGGAGGCCAGATAATGCTCCGGCGGGTTGACGGCGATCGGAAGCTGATCGTCGGGGATGAATCCCAGCCAATCGTAGTCGCCTGAGGCGCCATCCACAGGCCAGCGTCCAAGACCGCGCTTGCGAATCGGCAGACGTCCGTGTGGAGCGATGGCGATATTGCCGTCCACATCCGCATAGATCACGTTCAGTGCGGGCACGGCGAGATCGCGGAGCGCCAGCTTGTAATCGGCCAGATTGCGGGCGCGATTTATTTGCCTGAAAGCGAGCACTTCGAAACTGGGCTCGAGGCCGGTCCAATCGAGCGCCAGCTGCGCGCCGTGTGTCGTCACCAGCGGCCCGTGCACGGTCGATTCGATCACCAGATGCTGCGGACTCTGGCCCCGCACGGGAATATCTTCCTCGCGGCGCTCGAGATCGCGCCAGGAACCCTCGTAGAAGTACTGGCCGGGATGCGCCTGATCCATCTTCTCGATGAAGTAATCGACCGCGTCCGACTGCAGATTCGTCAAGCCCCACGCCACGCGGTCATTGTGGCCGATGACGGCATACGGGAATCCCGGGAAAGTCACTCCGATCACGTCCAGCCCCGGCGCGACCAGATGCGCGGTGTACCAGATCATGGGGAGTGAAAAACCAAGATGCGGATCGTTAGCCAGGATCGGCTTGCCGGTCGCGGACTTGTGTCCGTCAATGGCCCAATTGTTGCTTCCGAAGGCGAACCGGCTGCCCGTGCGCTCGGCGACGAATCGCCGATGCA
>JASHQD010000502.1 GCA_030037755.1 Terriglobia bacterium | reverse complement strand
CGATCCATGCCCAGCTTGCGCTGCTCCCGTTCGCGGCCTTCTTCGTCCAGCACGGTCACCCAACAACTCTTCTTATGAATGTCCACTCCGAGGTATAACATCTCAGGGGGTGCTCCTTTCGATTCAGATTGAGTTTCGTCGAACAAACCCAATCCTAGTCGAATTCAGCCGCCCCCTTCATAGCATCAGACCTTGTGCGGAATCAGGAACTGCCGCCGGGCTTCCCGGAGTCGTGTTCGCCGAGACCGTAGCCGCGCACTTCGTCCATGGCCGCCTGATGCTCGCCGAGCAGTTGCAGCGTCCGCATCTGCTCGGCGGCGTCGGCTTCGCTGATTTTGCTCAGGGCGAAACCGACGTGGATCAGGACCCAGTCGCCGGTGCGGGGCGGATCGTCCTCGAGCAAACCGAGATTGACGCGGCGGCGCACGCCCGCGACGTCCACGAGCGCGGTGTCCATCGCGTCGGGGAAGATTTCGAGGATTTTGCCGGGAATAGCGAGGCACATGGTTCAAGAAGTCCACAGTCGGCAGTCAACAGTCGATGGTTAGTTAACAGCCGTGGCCCCGAAGGGGCGCCCGATCACAGCCCAGGCCAGCGGCCTGGGCTAAATGACGCCACAGGGGGATCCTAAGCCCTGAAAGGGCGCACCCCTTCGACTCTCGTCACCCACCCACAGACTCAGCGGGACGGCTCATTAGTATCGCACTGTTGACGCATCGGAAGCATCTTTAACAGAACCGGGAGCTTCGCCGGAGACGGGGCCGGACCCTGCACCGGAAACCTGCCCTGCCGCTTCCCGCATGATCTTCACGCTGGCGCTGGCGCCGATGCGCGTGGCGCCGGCCGCCAGCATCTTCTGCAGGTCCTCGTAGTTGCGGATGCCGCCCGCGGCCTTCACGCCCATATCCGGCCCAACGACGAGGCGCATGATCTCGACGTCGTGCGCAGTCGCGCCGCCGGGTCCGAAGCCGGTGGACGTTTTCACGAAGTCGGCGCCGGCGGACTTCGAAAGGCGCGAAGCGACCACCTTCTCCTGGTCGCTCAGCAGCGCGCACTCGAGAATCACCTTGAGAATCGCGCCGCCCTGATGGCAGGCAGCTGCAAGCGCGCGAATCTCCTGCTCGACGCGCTCGTAGTAACCGGACTTGAGGGCGCCCACGTTGATGACCATATCGATTTCGAGCGCGCCGAGCTTGAGCGCCTGCTCCGTCTCGAAGAGCTTGACGGAACTTGTGGTGGCGCCAAGCGGAAATCCGGCCACAGTGCAGACCTTGACGGGGGTGCCTTTGAGCTCGGCCGCGCACAGGGAAATCCAGGTGGGATTCACGCAGACGCTGGCGAAACCATACTCGCGCGCCTCGGCGCACAGCCGCCGCACGTCGCTCTCGGTGGCTTCGGGCTTAAGCAAGGTGTGGTCGATGAAGCGCGCGATGTCGGCCGGGATTTGAGTCGCGCCCAGGCTCGCACCCAGACGCGCGGCGCCGGCGGCGAGCACGCGCCGTGACTTCGCCGGACAACTCTCGGCGCAGCGGCCGTCGCAGCCGGGACAGACCGTGTCATCGATTTCGAGTCCGCGCAGCGCGCACGATTCCTGGTCGCCAAGCCGGCAGAGAATCTCGCGCGCAACCGCCTCGATGAGCTGCTCGCGAAGCTTGGCGTCCGTTGTGGAGTCGCTCTCGCGGGCTTGCGGCGCAGGCGTGGCCTGTGGCGCGGGCGTCCCGCCCGCGTTGCCACTACACCGCTCGATGGCCGTTATCTTATCGATCCTGTTCTGGTGCCGCCCGCCCGCGAATTGGGTCTCGAGCCAAACGGCGGTGACTTCGCGGGCAAGCTCGGCAGGAATCAACCGCGCACCCAGCGCGAGCACGTTGGCGTCGTTGTGTTCGCGACTGTTGCGAGCCGTAGCGCGATCGTAGCAAAGCGCGGCGCGCGCTCCAGCAACTTTGTTGGCGGCCATCGCGGATCCGATGCCGGCGCCGTCCACCGCAATGCCACGCCAGGCCTTGCCGCCCGCGACTGCCTCAGCCACGGCGCGCGCGAAATCGGGATAGTCGACCGGATCGCGGGATTTCGTACCCAGATCCTGCACCGTGTAGCCCGAATCCGTCAGGAACTGCTTGAGGTATTCCTTGAGATCGTAGCCGGCATGATCGCTGCCCAGGGCGATCGTGCCTCGGGTTGGGGCAGATTCCCGCGGGTTCGCCGCGGGCGAATCCTCATAAACGATCGACACGCCAAGTTCAACGGACAGCTCGCGAGCGCGATCCGTGATGATGGAGCCGGCGGGCACGCGAAGCTCGCCCCGGGCCGCCTGCACGTCCTCCGCGATCACAATGCGTCTGGGCATCGTCAGCGTTCGAGAGAGCTTAACCGGGCGGAGCCGGAACCAAACAGGCCAAAAGCCGACAGCCGACAGTCAACAGTCCACAGTCCACAGGCGGAAACTTTCGAGCCATACGAACATGGGGCCAAACCGAAGTGGCCAAGGAATATCCTGCCAGAAAACGGCAGAAGCCTACAACAAAACCACTAAACTTTCGCGCGGGACTCCGGCGGGTGCAAGCTGGCTGCGATTGTGAGCGGAGAAGCCGGAAAAAGGGGAAGGGGGAAGAAGGCGGAGAACCACTCTCCTTCTCCCCCCACTCAGGGCAAACCTAATTAACGGTCAGCATGGCGGTAATCGTACGAGTAATGTTGCCGCTGGTTCCTATGATGACGAACTGATAGGTCCCCGCCGGCGTTGTGCTGGACGTCTGAAGCGTAAAATTGGTGCTCCCGTTGACGCTCAGCGTATTGGTCCCGAAGCTCGCGGTCGCTCCGGGAATCATCGAGATGTCATAGCTCAGGTTCACGCTGTTCTTATAGCGCAGCCCAACCAGGTTCACCGGCCAGACCGCCGAGCTTCCCGGATTCACGGTCAGAACCGTATCTTCATAGGGAACCAGGAGCCAGTAGTCCACCATGTCGGGCACCTGGGTGCAGGGAGCCGCCGGGTTTCCTGTGGGAGCGGCCCAGACGGACTGAGAATCCTGATTGGTGGCCGCCTGCCAGCCTGCAAGGTTACTGGTGGTGTCGGTGTTTCCGGTCGGATAGGTGAAAACGTAGGTGCTGGCGGAATTCCACCATGTGTTGTAATTCGAAGTGAGCGTCGGCTGATAATACGTCCAATCCCAGTTGTAGTTGTCGGCGACCTTCATATCCCCGACTTCGCCGGCCGCGAAGATGTCCTGCGTGAAGGTGGCGTCCTGGCTGACCAGCCAGTACTCCTGGCCGGTTTGCCAGTCGTAAATCGTGTATCCATCGGCTCCGGTGACAATGATATCGATCCCGTTGCCGACAAAGTTGCTCGACGTGACCGAGACGCCCTCGCTGTCGCGAATGATAATCCCGTCGTTCGATGCCGCCGTCGTCGGATTCCCGCTGCAGAAGTAGCTGTAGGCGAAGTCGACCGGGCCCTCGTCGCGTTCAATGAGCGCGCCCGGCAGCAGGTTCTGGTTCATCACGAAATCGTTCATGCTGACTTGCCGGTTGTCCGTATCGTAGTGAGTCCCGTAGGTCTCGTTCCAATACGCGTACGAATTGTTCATCGTGAAGCCGTGCGCGCCGGAGTAATGGAAGCCCGCAGAATTGGTGTTGTAAAACGCACCCTGGGCGCCGCGCCAGTTGTTGAACGCCGCCTGATCGTTATAGAAATAGCCGCTGACAGTGTCTTGGGTCACGAAGCCCGATTGACCGTTGTAATCTGCTACCGAGTTCTGGACCGTAAAGTTGGACGCCGTAGGCCCGATCTGAACCCCAAAGCCGTTATTCCATATGAAATTGTCCTTGTCGAACAGGAAATTGTTGGCGTAGGCGGCGCCCGGCGTGCTGTTGATGAACACCGCGCCGCCGTCGCGGCAGACGTTGCCGTATTCGAAGGTCAAGCCGCGCAGAACAAAGTTCGAGGCGCCGTCGTCTTCGAATGTCACCGGCGTCACGGAGACTTCAACATCGGCGGCGTATATGTTCAGCCCGGACTGCGGCCACACGTAGATTGTTCCAGCGGTTTCGTTCACGTAGAAGGTGCCGACTGTCATTTCCCCGAGCGACATGACTTCGTTAAGGCGGAAGCCATCCATGAATACCATCTCGCGCCGCTCCACGATGTTGGGAGCAGGCGGCGCGCCCGGCAGCGGCGGACAGTCTCCCCAAGCATAAGGCCACGTATTCGTATAAATGTTGTTGTTTCCGCTGTAGGGCTGCCAACCCGTCCACTGTTGTGCTCCAGAGACGATGACCGTGCCGTCGATCGCCGCCTCGAACGTCATCGGCATGCTGGTGGGGGTGGAGTTGACGTAGAGGACATCCGATTCCCGGTAGATTCCGGGATTGATGATCACTTTGGTGCCGATGTTGTTGGAATTGTTCGTCTCGGCGAGGCTGATCGATTTCCCGATGGTCGCCAGAGGCTGACTGGCGGTACCGGAATTGTTATCGTTACCGTTCGCCACATCCACATATAGAACAGCGGTTTCAAGCCCTTCGTTGATGTT
>JASHQD010000501.1 GCA_030037755.1 Terriglobia bacterium | reverse complement strand
GCGCCCCCGGTTCCGGAAATCCTTGGCGACGCCGGGATCATGGTTCCTCCGCGATCGGCGGAGGGATTTGCCGATGCCATTTCGCGAGTCATCGCGGACCCGGCGCTGCGATCCGATCTGGTCGCCAGGGGCCTCGAGAGATCGCAACGCTTTCGCTGGGAATTGACCGCCCGGCAAATGCTCCAGATATTTGAGCGCTTCTCGTGAACACTGTAGCGGCGCTCGATGAGCGCCGGCCCTTCGCGCAGTCTTCCTTGGGAAAACCGGCGCTCACAGAGCGCTGCTACAGCTGAGTCAGCATAAGGAGAGATGTACCTGTCCGGCGTGAATTCGTCATCGGGCTCCTCGCGCGCTCGACCGGCTACGACGGCCAGGATTATCACTACATCGTGCACGATCCGCTCATGAGGAGGGGCGCGGCCGCCAGTCTGCACGCCAGGTCTACAATGTGGTGTATGGAATCGTGCACTGATTTGACGGTTGACTGTTGACTTGTGACCTTTGGTGAAAGCTCGGGCTGGCGCAGACTTGTGGAGAATTTCCGAAAGTGGTGAATCGCGCAGAGAGGTTTACGCCAGCCTGGCTTGAGATCGAGTTTTCGGAGTCCAATCTTCGACTAATGACTGTTGACTCCTGACCGTTAACTGTCGACTGTCGACTTGTAACCTTTTGATTCCAGCTCTGCCAACTTAGCGAATATGAAAATCTCCGTCGTGATGGCGGCTTACAACGAGGCAGACTACATCGATGAGATCATCGCTCGCATCCTCGCCGCGCCCGGCGGCGATAAGGAGCTCGTGGTCGTGGACGACGGCTCGACCGACGGCACGCAGGACAAACTGCGGGCATGGTTGGGCAAAGGCCTGGTACGGGCGCTCTTTCATGAGAAGAACCAGGGCAAAGGGGCTGCCTTGCGCACGGCCTTCGCGGCCGCCACGGGCGATATCGTAATTGTCCAGGACGCCGATCTAGAATACGATCCGGCCGAGTACCCAAAGCTGCTTCAGCCCATCATCGACGGTAAGGCTGATGTGGTTTACGGCTCGCGGTTCAGCGGCGGCGAGTCCCATCGCGTGCTTTACTTCTGGCACTACGTCGGAAACCGATTCATCACCTTGCTTTCCAATGCGCTGACCAACCTCAATCTTACGGACATGGAAACTTGCTACAAGGTCTTCCGGAGGGAAGCGATCCAGTCGATCCGTCTGACCGAGGACCGCTTCGGATTCGAGCCTGAAGTCACGGCCAAGGTTGCTGCCAGGGGATTCCGGATTTACGAAGTCGGTATCTCGTATCACGGCCGGACGTATGCCGAAGGGAAGAAGATCGGTTGGAAAGACGGCATCCGGACGCTGTGGTGCATCGTCAAGCACAATCTGTGGTCGTAGGGGCGGCCCTTGTGGCCGCACAGTAAGGGTAGGGTGTCATTTGCCGATTTAAAGTCGTCTCAAGGGACATCGTCATTCCCGCGAAAGCGGGAATGACGATGTCGGTAAGACGCCTGTCGAGGTCAGGAGTTGCGGCTTCTCATCGCTTACGACCATCATTTCCTCAGAGCCGCGGATGGCGGCGTCTACGTCGGACACCCGATGGCGCTCGCGGGGTATCGCGCCTGGGAACCCTACCTGAAAGTCTTCGAGACCGTCTTCGTGCTGGCTCGCGTCCGCCGCCTCGCGCCTGAGGAGAAACCGAATTCAGCACGAGCGGACGGGCCGGGCGTGGAATTCCATGACGTCCCTGACTACCTCGGACCCTGGGAATACGCCCGTAGCTTCTGGAGCGCCCGCGCTGCCGTGCGGCGTGGAGTCGATCGAGCGGACGCCTGCATCCTCAAAGCGCCCGGCATGATCGCCCAGATGGCGCGCAGCCGTCTCGCTCAGGCCCGTCGTCCTTACGCCGTGGAAGTGATCGCAGACCCGTGGGACATGTACGCGCCTGGGGCCGTTCGCTCCGTCGTCCGGCCGTGGGTGCGGCGACGCTGGATGCGGGCGCTGGGCTCCATCTGCCGCGAAGCCGGCGCGGTCTGCTACGTCACTCGCGAGGCGCTGCAGCGCCGTTACCCACCGGGTCCGAACACCTGGTCGACTTTTGTCTCCGACGTCGATCTCGAAAGCGTTTCCATAGCTCCGGAATCGGCCATTCAGAATCGCAGAAGCCATTGGGAAGCGCTCTTTCGCGGGGACTGTGATTGCAGACTCATCGTCGGATTTGTGGGCGCGCTGGGGCAGCTTTACAAGGCGCCCGACATCTTGCTGCGGGCCGCGGCCGTCTGCCTGCGCAGCAACCTGCCTTTGCGCGTCGTCATCGCAGGCGATGGCAAATACCGGCGATTTCTCGAGGACCTGACGCGCGAACTCGGAATCGAACAGCACGTCCTCTTTCTCGGCTCGCTGGCGCCCGGTGCAGCGATCCAGAATCTTCTGGACAACCTGGACCTGTTCGTACTCCCCTCGCGGCAGGAGGGTTTGCCCCGCGCACTCGTCGAGGCCATGGCGCGCGGGTGCCCTTGTGTGGGATCGACCGTGGGAGGAATTCCTGAGCTGCTGGCCGCCGAGGACCTGGTGAAGCCGGACGACGCTGCCGGCCTGGCCGCCAGGCTCGAAGAAGTGCTTGCCGGCCCGGCACGCCTGGAGCAGATGGCGCGTCGTAATCTCGCGCGGGCGGCGGAGTACCGTCCGGAGGTGCTCAGCGAGCGACGCGAGGTCTTTCTTCGCAAAGTACGGGAGCAGGCTCAGAAGGGCCGTTCCTGAATGTTAAAATGAAAGTCTCGCGTAGGCGCGCCTGTAGCGGCGGTGTCCTCACCGCCGCACATTGCGCTGCGATCCGGCGTTGCTGTAGCGGCGCTGTCCTCAGCGCCGCAATGCGCGCTGCAAACTTGATTCGGACGGGCGCTGCGATGGCAGAGGTAGTTTCCAACGCGGCTGTAGCGGCGCTGTCCTCAGCGCCGCAATGTGCGCTCGCAAACTTGATTCGCACGGACGCTGCGATGGACGTAGTTTCCAACGCGGCGGTGAGGACACCGCCGCTACAGCGTTATGCACCAAGTTCGAACACCGCGATTGACGCGACTGGATCTCGTCTACCGATCCCCTGTCGTTTACTTTCTCACGGCATGCACCGACGCGAGACACTCACTGCTGGCTGATGGGGGCGTGCATGACATGTTTATTGGCTACGCGCGCTCAGCGTTAGCGCGCGGGGTAACCGTCGGCCGGTACGTCTTGATGCCGGACCATGTGCATTTGTTCGCCGGATTCGGTCCAGCCTCGCCAGCACTGTCGGAGTGGATGAAGGGATTGAAGGCGGTTATGGCCCGGTATCTAAAGGGGCAATCGGTGCCCGGGCCATACTGGCAAAAAGGATTTTTCGACCACGTGATGCGATCGTCTGAGAGCTACGAACAGAAGTGGATATACGTCCGCGAGAACCCTGTGAGAGCCGGATTAGTGCGAAACTGGCAGGAGTGGCCGTACCAAGGCGAGATCGAGAGGCTCTCGCTGTAGCGGCGGTGTCCTCACCGCCGCACATTGCGCTGCGATCCGGCGTTGCTGTAGCGGCGCTGTCCTCAGCGCCGCAATGTGCGCTGCAAACTTGATTCAGACGGACGCTGCGATGGCGGAGGTAGTTTCCAACGCGGCGGTGAGGACACCGCCGCTACAGCTGCCGCGCGATCCTGAATTGGCGCGGCGGTGAGGACACCGCCGCTACAACGAGAACCACGAAACGCATTGATCGATGAATCCTCTTGACTTCATAACCGCTCTGATCGTTCTGGCGGGCCTTCTAGTCAACACCGTGCCCCTGATTCCGATCGCGGCCATGGGCGCGGCGGCTCTGCGCGGCACATCCACGCGGCTCCAGCACTGGCTCGGATTCAGAAAACTCGAGTGGGCCATTGTGGCCTGCCTGGGTTACTGGCTGCTCAACTTCCTGTGGACCCGGCAGCCACCGAGCGAGCTGCTGACCTACGATTTTCTGCGCAACGATGGTGCCATGCTGATCAGCTACAGCGCCTTCATATTCTTTCTGGGCTGGCCGCTGAAGGCCAGGTACTGCCGCGCGTTCTGGTTGCTCTTCCTGGCGGTCCTGGCGGGCGTCGCTCTGGCCGGAGCTGCGATAACACTGAATTTGCCTTTCTCGGGGATATTCGAGCCTCTGGGAATTGTGGGGCAGGAGGTCGTCGGCGGAGATGAGACGGGGCCGGGACTGTTTTTTGGGTGGTACCATGCCCATAACACGGCCGGCGGCGCCTACGCCATTGCCGTGGTGATGGCCCTCGCGTTCGCCCAAGAATCCAACCTGGGCTGGAAACAGAAGCTCTTCCGGCGCGCGCTGGTGATCTGCTGCCTGATCGGCCTGCTGAACACCTATTCTCGCGGGGCCTGGATTGGCTTCGTGGCCGGAGCGGCAGTCATATTACCCATTCGCAAATTGGGCCAGACGATGAAGGTGGCCCTTCTGATCGGTGTCCCCGCCGTTCTGATCGTCGCCATGAGCAGCTCCATGGTCGCGCGGCTGGATACCTTCTCGGATCCCTATGAGGGGACCGCCGCCGTGCGCCTGGACTTATGGGCCGAAGCCTGGAACGACTTCGCAAACAGCCCCATCGTGGGTATGGGATACGGCAGATACAACGATATCTTCGAGGAATTTTCCGGAGTCAGGGGCATCCTCTGGGTGGCAACCAAAGGCATCGTGATCAGCGACGATTCGCATGCCCACAATTCCTACCTTCATTTTCTCGCCGAGGGTGGGATTCTCGGATTGTGGGTTACGATGTTCGTGTGGTGGTGCGCCTGGAAGGAACTTTCGTTTTTCGAAAGCCACTTCCCCCGATCTCAGCTCTACTGGCTTGAAAAGGCGGCAAAGGCCTGCCTCGTCGTGGCGTTGGTGCAGGCTCTGACGGAGCACATCATTGGACGAGGCTCGGTGGTGCTGATTCTGGACGCGCTCCTCGGGATGATCCTGGCTGCCGCCCGCATGGAGGCCAGAACAGCGAAGGCCGCCGCCCTGGCCGGACAGACATTGCCGCCGCCGAACTTGCAGACCGCCACCAGGGGGCGGGGTGTGGTTGCGCTCCGTTGAATCTGTAGCGCGGACGAAGAGACGGTTATATGGACGTCAAGGACTTACAGCAAGACTGGGACGCCTTTGGCAGGTCCGATCCCCTGTGGGCCATACTTACCCTTCCCCAAAAGCGGAGGAAATGGGATGTCGCAGAATTCTTCGGCACGGGCAAGCAGGAAATTGATGCCTTGATGAACGAGGTCGATCTGCTCGCAATCCCCGTTTCGAGAACGAGAGCGCTTGACTTCGGCTGCGGGGCTGGGCGCCTGACCCAGGCGCTGGCGGAATACTTCCAGGAGGTTCACGGCGTTGATGTTGCCCCTTCCATGATCGAGTTGGCTGAAAGGTTCAATCGTTGCGGTGACAAATGCCGTTACCATCTCAACGATCGCCCCTCTCTACGAATCTTCGGAGACAACAGCTTCGACTTTATCTATTCTTCCATTACGCTCCAGCACATCGATCCGCGCGACAGCAGAAAATACATCGAGGAGTTTGTGAGGACACTGGCACCCGGCGGCTTGCTGGTTTTTCAAATACCGAGCGCTCCACGAAGATATCTGCGAGCACGAATCAAGCACGCCATCGCGGTAAGGCTCCTCTGGCTGTTCCGCCGCATCGGCTATCCACCACGACCCATCATGACGATGCATGGGATCGAGCGTATGGAGGTTGAAAGGCTGGTCCGGGAGAGCGGGGCGCGGATTATCAGCGTCAGAGACGATCGCAGCGCGGGCGATGACTGGTTGGCGTACCGATATCTTGCAACCAAGCCGTAATCACAATTGCGACCGCCCCCGCGTCAAATTGATGCCCGGGCGCCCGCGCTTCTAAGATGACCCCACTACGCGGCATGGTTGCAGCATCATTCACGTTCAGAGTATGTTGAAAATGGGTTGAAGGAGAGGTGCTGCCCTAATTACGACGTAGGGGCGGCCCCTTGGCTGCCCTAAAACTCATCCACGCTGTCGCTTGGGCGGCCATGGGGGGCCGCCCCTACGTCGTAGTCAGGACACTACTGAAGGAGGCGAAACCATGAAGAAGTCTGCGTTCCTCGTCGCACTTGCCGTCCTGTTGTGCATGAGCCCGGGCAAGGCTCCGGTGCTCTCCCAGCCTGCCGCTCAGGCGGGCGGGTTCACTCTGCGCGACATGGTGGGCACGAACGGGCTTATACCGAGCCCGGAGCTGAATAAGCAGTTGAAGGTCGGGTACGTTCGGGTGCAGGTTGCATGGTCGGAGATTTCTCCCTCCAGGGGCACCTATAAGTGGGAAAGGGCAGATGGGGCGATCCGGCAGGTCGCGGACCAGGGCATGGGAGCGCTTGCCGATCTTACCTATACCGCCGTCTGGGCTTCGACCAACCCCAACATGCCGCATTCGCTCTGGCAGGCTTACCCGCCGCAGAACGTATCGGACTGGACCAACTTTGTCGATGCCGCGGTTACCCGATATATGGCATCGCCTTATAACGTCAAGTATTTTCAGGTCTGGAATGAGCCCACGAAGGCCGCCGGTTACTGGAAGGGAGACTCGGACCTGCAGTGGGTAGACACGATTTACATCCCGGCCGCTAAAGTGATCAAGTCCCACGGAGGGAACGTGGTTTTCGGCGGGTGGCCCCAAAACGGCGGCTTACCGGGCTACAACAGCGAGCTTCAATACCACAACGCCTGGCAGTATACGGACATTCTTGACATTCACTATTACCCGATTGGCCAGTCCTTCCCACCGCTCTACAACCAGTGGATTGCCACCGGCAAATGCAAGGGCATATGGCAGACGGAAATCGGGGCTCAGAATAACCCCACGCTTCTGAATGACCAGTACTCCTATCTGTACACGTGGGCCCGGACGAAGGGAAACTGGCATTTCGCTGACCAGTACAAGCTCTTCTGGTTTACAGGATTCGGCGCCAGCGACAACTCCGCGCTGAGCAGGCTGCCGCCCGGCAAGGCCACGGGTCAGCCGGTGCTGACACCTAACGGGCAGGCGCTGGCGGCATTGGCCCAGAAAGTCCAATGAGCAGTTAACAGTTGACAGTTGAGACGGTTGACAGCCGACAGTTGACAGGTCCACTTGCCGACCTGAAGGCCGGCGCTACCCCGGCCCTTTGCGCCTGTCGACTAACTGTTGGCTGTCAACTGTGGACTGCCAAGTGCCAGCTGGGCTGGCGTCCGTCTCCCATCTGGGGCTACGATGATACGCGATGGCCGATCTCTCCAACCTGCGCGTCGCGTTCGTTCACTATTGGCTGATCGCTCATCGGGGCGGCGAGCGCGTGCTGGAAGCGCTGGGGGAGATTTTCCCGCAGGCCGACATCTTCACGCTGGTCTATAATCCGGAGCGGACATCGCCCCTGATCCGCCGGCACCGAATCCAGACGTCATTTATTCAGAAGTTGCCGCTCGGCCCCAGCCATCATCGTGCCTTTCTGCCTCTGTACCCGCTGGCCCTCGAGAACTTCGATCTGCGAGGTTATGACCTGGTGATCAGCAGCGAGTCAGGTCCGGCAAAAGGGGTCATCACCGATCCGGAGACCTGCCACATCTGCTACTGCCACACGCCCATGCGGTATCTGTGGAACCAGTATCACGATTACCGGGCAAGCGCCGGTCCGCTTGCGCGCGCTGCCATGCCGTTCTTTGCGCATAGCCTGCGCCAGTGGGACCTGGCAACGGCCAGCCGGGTGGACTATTTCGTGGCAAATTCGAAGAATACCGCGCGGCGCATCCGCAAGTACTACGGACGCGAAGCCGAGGTGATCTATCCGCCGGTGGACATCGAACGTTTTGCGCCCGGCGGGGGTGAGAAAATCGGCGCTGTAGCGGCGCTGTCCTCAGCGCCGGAGATCGTCGGCGAGGGCGCGCGCGGCGGTATGGACATCGGCGCTGTAGCGGCGCTGTCCCCAGCGCCGGAGATCGTCGGCGAGGGCGCCGGTAAGGACATCGGCGCTGAGGACAGCGCCGCTACAGCGCCCTATTATCTGGTCGTCTCCGAGATGGTGCCCTACAAGCGCATCGATCTGGCCGTGGAAGCGTTTAGTCGCCTGAGACGCAAGCTGATCGTGGTGGGGGACGGGCCGGAATTGCGCCGCTGCCGGAAACTGGCGGGTGCGAACGTGGAATTCCTGGGTAGAGTGGAGGATGAGCGCCTCGCGCGGCTTTATGCGGGCTGCAGGGCATTTATCTTCCCCGGCGAGGAGGACTTCGGGATCGCGCCGGTGGAGGCACAGGCCAGCGGCCGGCCCGTGATCGCGTACGAGAAAGGCGGCGCGCTCGAGACGGTAATCGGATGCGATGGCGGCGCTGTGCCCGGGCAGTCTACGGGCCTGTTCTTTGGACCGCAAACGGTCGACGCCTTAATTGCGGCAATAGAACGATTCGAATCCGTCGAAAAGCAGTTCAATTCGTGCTTTATTCGGCGGAACGCGGAGAAGTTCGCCGCGCCGATATTCCGCGATCGAATTAAGGCTTTTATAGCAAGTAAGTTAGAGGAGTTTCGACGACGTTAAGCTAGGCAGGAGGGGAATCGAGTTGGCGGATAAGCGTGAATTCCGGGAATTCGCCCGCAACCAGATAGAGGATAGCCTTGCGGTTAAGCGTCAGCTGCTCGGCGACACGAGCTTACTCCAATGTCTTGAACAAGTTGCGCTCGCTACGATCCGCTCGCTTCAGGCTGGCGGCAAGGTCATCCTGTTCGGCAACGGCGGTAGTGCCGCGGACGCCCAGCACATCGCCGCCGAGTTGGCCGGACGCTACAAAATCGAGCGTCCTGGAATAGCGGCCATTTCTGTGACGGTGAACACATCGGCCCTGACGGCCATCGCCAACGACTACGGCTACGACGACGTCTATGCGCGTCAGGTGCAAGGACTTGGCGTGTCGGGCGACGTCGCGATCGGGATCTCGACGAGCGGTAACTCGATGAGCGTCGTGCGAGGGTTGGAGGCCGCGCGCGCCAAGAGTCTGATCACCGTTGCCATGACAGGCGGTTCCGGCGGCAGGCTGAGATCGTACGCCGATTTCTGCCTCCAAGTGCCATCCGAGCAAACGCCGCGAATTCAGGAATGTCACATCCTGCTCGGTCACATCCTCTGCGACTTTGTCGAGGACGAGCTTTTCCGTACGCCGCCATCGAGGCGTCCGCAACTTTAGTTACACGGCGGTGTTATAATTACCATGCTTCGCGGAATTGCATGTTGCGAAGCGTTCAGAAAGCCAAGCCCCGAACCCGGGCAGGGTCGCCGAAGAGGCGGCCTGCCGGCGCCCCGAAGTTGTCAGGAGATCGCGTTTGGCTCGCCCGTGGGTGTTAGCAGTGATGGGCTCCAAAAGAGTTTCCGACCGCTGAACGAACGCCTATGATCCGCAGCAAGCTCATCCTGCAGCAGATCGCCTTACAGCTTGGTCTTTTCGTCGCCTTCAGCGCTGCCTATGGAATCGCGTACTGGATCCGCTTCGTCTCCGGATTCTTCTCGGTGCGCGAATCGATGCGACCGTCGGACTACGTGGTGTTCTATTTCATATCCATCCTGGCTTGGGGAGCGCTTTGCCGCCTGGCAGACCTGGACCAGTTGTGGCTTGCCTCGAATCCCTCTCGCTGGACGCGCCGCGCTTTCTCAGTCACCATCGCGACGCTGATGGTTGTCTTCTTCGTGGCCTTCTTCGTCCGCTCGTATTCGTTTTCCCGGCTCTTCGTGGCAATGGTGGGAGTGCTGACGCTTTTTCTTGCGATCGTAACGCCGCGTTTGCTTTTGCTCCTGGCGCGGCGACATTCCGGGCGCAAGGCGGAGATCCGCATCCTGCTGGTAGGCGACGGACGATACGCGGAACGGGTCGCGGAACGCATCCGGGAAAACTCCTGGGTGCCTTGCCGGGTGGTCGGATATCTGTCGGTGGGAGACAATCCGGGTGGAGTGGTGCATCGGCTTGGAACTGTGGCGGATCTCGAGTCAATCTGCCGCCGCGAGCCTCTGGATGAGATTCTGGTGGCGCTGCCTCTGGCGAATCTGAGCATGGTGCTTGACTTGAAGAGGGCGCTGGCGCGCGTCTCGGTGCCTTCACGGCTGGTCTGCGATTTTCTTGACGAGGTGTCGCCCAGCGAAGCTGTTTCTGAGGTATTTGGAACCCGAGTCGTTGACCTGCATCACAGTCCCGCCGACTCGCTGGTCTACGCTTTTGTGAAGCGTTCGTTCGATCTGGTGGTGGCCACCGCGCTGACGGTCCTGCTGATGCCGTTGATGGCGCTGATCGCCATCCTGATCAAGCTCATGTCGCCCGGTCCCGTACTTTTTTCACAAAAGCGAGTGGGATTGCACGGGCGCGCCTTCGTGATTCACAAGTTCCGGACGATGCGCATGCAGAGCGAAGAGACATCGGACGTCCTCTGGACGACGGCCGAGGATGAACGCCGCACGCCTCTGGGCCTCTTTCTGCGGCAGACGAATCTCGACGAATTGCCGCAGCTGTGGAACGTGATCCGGGGAGACATGAGTCTGGTCGGCCCCCGCCCGGAGAGGCCTCACTTTGTGGACAAGTTCTCGGAGGAGATCGAACAATACAACGTCCGCCACTTCCTGCGATCGGGGATCACCGGATGGGCGCAGGTGAACGGGTGGCGCGGCAACACATCGATCGCACGCCGCCTGGAGTGCGATCTGTATTACCTGCAGAACTGGTCATTCGGATTCGACCTGAAAATACTCTGGCTGACTCTTTGGAGAGGCTTTCGCGACCGCAACGCCTACTAATGGCCGCGGCAACTTATGAATCGTATCCTCGAGGTGGTGCTGGCGCTGGTGCTGGTGGGCACTGCCTTGGACTTTGGCGGCGTCCAGCCGCTGGCTTACACGCTGATGGAGATTGTGCTCTTCGCAGCGTTGCTTGCGGCCATGGTTCAGGAGACCTGGCACGGACGCCTTGACATTCCTGTGTCGATCTGCCCCTTGCTATTCGTGGCTTGGGTCGGTCTTGAGCTTATTCCGCTGCCGGCGGGACTCGTGCACGCGTTGGAGCCCGCCCGTTTTCGAGCCCCGATTCCGCCTGGGTTTGACGAACCTGCGTGGCTCACGCTGAGTATCGATCCTCACGCAACCCTTCTCGCTTGGATCAAGCTGCTGGCTTACCTGGCCGGATTCATTATTGCAGCCCGAGTGTTTGATTCCAAGACGCGGCGAAGCCTTCTGGTGCGCGCCCTCATCGGAATCGGCATTTTCGAGGCGATCTACGGCTCGGTGGAATATCTGACCGGCTGGGAGAAGATCTTCGCATACAGCAAGCAATACTATCTCGGCATGGCAACCGGGACCTACATCAACCACAATCACTTCGGCGGCGTCCTCGAGCTCACGTTGCCGTTCCTGGTGGGATCGATTCTCTACTATTTCCAGACCTGGCAGGACAACCGCAGAAGAGGGCCGCTGCGGCGCGATAAATCGGGCACTTCAGCAGGCTTTCAGGCGCTCGTCTACATGTTCCTGCTGATCGTGATGTTGGTCGGGCTGATCTTTTCCAGATCGCGCTCAGCCATTCTGGCGTCTATTTTGAGCCTGCTGGTAATGGCCCTGCTGGCGCAGTTGCGCGTGCGGCGTAAAACCTGGCTGCTCGGCCTGTTCGGGTTTCTGGCGGTCGCTGTGGGCTATGGACTTTGGATCGGACTTGAACCGGTATTGTCGCGGTTTGAGGAACTCGCCCTGCCCAACCAGTCCTTCAGCGAAGCCTCGCGCCTCTCGTTCGCACACGACGCTCTGGGACTCGTACGCGACTACCGCTGGACGGGAACCGGGCTGGGCACATTTGGGCTGGCTTTCCGCCATTATCAATCAAACTTCGTGACTTTCTTTGTAGACCACGCTCACAACGATTACGTCGAGTTCGCATCGGACACGGGGCTGGTGGGCGCCGCGCTCCTGTTCATCCCTATCGTCTATCTTCTGGTCAAAATGGCCGTCGTCTTTCTTCGTGATTCCCGCCGCTACCGTCCGGCCGTCCTCCTGGGTTGCGTTGGAACCGTGTTCGCCATTCTTATCCACAGCGCCACCGATTTCAACTTGCAGGTGCCTGCCAATGCGCTGATTGTTGCGGTAGTGCTTGGGATGGGGTACAAAGCGGCCTACCTCGAGAAGCGAGACGAGCCTCCGGACACGCGCGCGACCAGGGAGCGGGTCCACACCGCCTCGCGGCATCATTAGCGTACCTCGTGTTTTGCGCGCAGCGGATCGGGCTCCTCTTTCACCACGCTCACGTCGTCCACCCAGAGCTTCCCGGCGATCAGGTTGTCTAACTTGTCGCTGGGCATGCGCGTGATGCAAACGTTCACCAGGTGTGTCTTCGGTTTGGGGCTGAAACTCAGGCTCAGCAGCGCCCAGGCCGCGTTGGTTCCGACGAGCTGGTCGGAAAGCATGTCCAGCTCTTTGGGATCATAAGGGTCGAAAACCTCCAGCCGGGGTCCGCTGTTCGTAGTGATACCATCCGTTTTCATGAACGCTCGCGCCCTGTAGTTGTCTCCGGGGTTGACCGTCACGTCTTCGCAGACATTCCGGAAGAGGTAATTCGCGTTTCCCGGAAACCGGACGAGTAGGGAATGACCGCCCGAGTGGAAGGTTGTGCTGTCGAGTCCAATGTACGTCCCGGGAGGCGGAAAGATCCTCCAACCGAAACCGTAGTTCGTGAGCTCCGTTTCAAAGTCGCCGTCGTACACAAGATCACCCGGCTCGCTCGGGGCCACGACAAGACCGCGTTTCTCGAGATCCTTCCAGTCGTGGTAGGCTTCGTCAGGCAGGTTATCGGCAACCAGGATATCGATGTAGTGGCCCACGTCAGACGCCGTGTAGCTTTCCTGCGTATTGGCGAGTCGTTCCTTCCAGACTTTCTGGGCGTCGTTCAGCTTCCCTTTCCCGGCGAGATAGTACATGTAGCTGATCTCAGCCCGAGCTTTGTCGGGAATCACTTTGGCCAGGATCTCGTCGGCATTGTCGACGGCCTTCCACGCCGTCGAGAAGATCATTCCGTCGTACTGCGGCGTGCCGGCCAGCACCACGCGGAAATGGCGCAGCGACTCGTCCACATTGCCGTGCAGGAGGAAGAAATTCCCGATTGCCCATTGAAAGCCCGGCTGACTAGGGGCCAGGTAATCGGCGCGACGCAGGCTGGCTTCGGCCTCATCGGTCTGGCCGGCGAGTTCCTGCGCGGCGCCCAGATCGAGCCACGGCTGCGCGTCCAGAGGACTCTCCTCCGCCGCCAGCTTCAGTTCGGCGGTCGCCTCCGTGGGATTAATGTCGGTGAGACTGTATTGGCAGAGCCGGCCCAACTCGAGGTGATATTCCGAATCGCCCGGATCCAGGCGAGTGGCCAGTTGGAGATTATCCGCATTCAGAGTATGAGAGACGACGCTCGCGAAGTAGGCTTTCCCGGTCCAGAACGTCAAGAGCAGAAATGCCACGCCTTCCAAAGCCGCCAGCCCGATTCTTGCCGTACCATTTTTCAGCGTGATCTGCATTTCTGACCTCGAACGGTGTACCCTGTCGATTATTCAGAGCGGTTGCGACAGCTCATCTTAGCACGACGCTTGGCGCCCCTACGGCGAAGACACGTGCTAAACTCTGGCATTGAGTCAGTCCCGCACCGTTAGATGCGTGCAAACCGCATGACGCGAGATGAGCTTCGGATCGGTATTCTTGCGATTCGAGCCCGCCCCGCCCCACGAACCTGAGATGAAACGCCGATCCTTTCTGAAGCGCGCGGCGTCGATCCCCGCGGCTGTAGCCGTCGGGCACCTCGGATCCTTTGATTCCGAAGCCGCCGCCGCGGAACGTCAGCAGAAGCCTGCCCTCCCGAGCGGGCGCTACACTCCCGGGCGCATCGCGAATGAGTACAGCCTGTACCTGCCCGGCGAGCGCGAGGCCCTGGCGCAGTCCCCGCGCGTCTCCAGGATCGCGGACGGTGTTGTTACCGCAGCGCTCGGCGGCGAGACCAGCCATCTGAAGACCGGCGACGAGATCGGCGGATGGCAGCTCGTCGCGGTTCTCGGATGGCTGAACGGGGTTGCGACCGCGGTGTTCGAGAAGCACGTCACCCATCAGGGCGCGATCGTCTACGTCGCCGCCGACGGCGAAATCGCGCGCATTCCCAAGCGCATCGGCGATCTTTCCAGGATTCACCCGCGTCCGACCGAAACTCCGCACGGTGTGAAGCTCGAGCGGCCCGCGCGCTATGGCCCCGGTCCTGACGTCTGCAGCGAGTACATCCTGAACTGCGACGAAGACCCGTGCTATGAGAACATCGCCGCGCTCGGAGCCGAGCTGATCGGGTGGACGCTGGTTGCGAACGAAGAAGCCGGCCCGGAGAAGTCGTTGTGGCTCGAGGCCGATGGTAAATCGCGCCAGCTCGCGCCGGCGCCCGAAGCCTTGTGGGCTCCAGATACGAACGGCCGCGTGTTCGATCCGCGCCGCTTTCTGCCGTCGGAGTACCTGTACGAATACGTTCCGGGTTACAGCAAACGGACGCTGCTCGGCGGGTTCCTGCCCGCCGCCGACATCGGCGTGTGGAATCCGAAATTCGGCGTAGGCTATGAAGCTATGGTTCTGCTTCCGCCCGGGACAGACGCCAAGCCGGTCGGCCGCGTGCGCGTCATGCTTCCGCCCGGGCGTGAGGCGGTCATTCCCGCGGGCGATACGGGCGCAAGCAGCACCGCGGGTCCGGGCCGGCAGAGATTCACCGACAATTACTGGAACGGCTCCGCGGAGGATTTCTTCATCGCGCTCGCCGGAGTATGGAATCGCTGGCATCACTTTTTTGAAGACAAGATGCAGGTTGAGATTCCGGACGAGTGGCTGCTCGATGCGGCTCGAAGCGGAATTACGCTCGCCCGCACGAGTTATCGCGGTCTCGAGCCCACTTACCAGGTCGGCGAAGGCGCTTACACGAAGATTCCCGAACGCAGCCACGCCCTGTTTCCCGTCGCGCATTATGAGTTCATCTGGACGCAGCAGTTGTGGAATCTCACGGAAGAATCCGCGCCTTACTTCGAGCATTATCTCGAGCGCTACATTCTTCCCAATGGCAATTTCACTTACAACACCCAGGACCAGGTGGAAGCGCCGCTCAATGCAGGCGTCTTCATCGAGAACTCGGCGCGCGCCTACGACTACACCGGCGATTTCGCCGCGCTCGAGAAGCGCCTGCCGGTGCTGCGCCGCATGATCGCCTACGTCACGGACCGCTACCGGTATTCCAAGGCTACATTCCCGGCCGACGATCCGCGGCACGGCCTGATCTGGGGTTCGCCGGAAGCCGATAATGGCGATCCCAACGACGATTTCCCGGATTCGCATCCTTACTACTACCAGAACGCCGCCTGGATCTGGCGCGGCCTGGCGGAGCACGCGCGATGCCTGAAGCGGGCCGCGCAGGATCGCCAGGATCAGGCCCTGGACGCCGAGGCCCAGCTTATGTCGGATCTGGCGCGCGACATGCGCGCCAATATCGAGCGCTCGCTTTCGAAGACCCTCGCCGATCGCAACGATGCCATGAAGCAGGCGGGCATCACGCCGTTCGCAGCGTTCGACACGAAGCGCAAGCCCGAGGAACTCTCGAGTTACGAAAACCATCGCTACATGATGGATTGGTGGACGGCAGACTGGGGCGACGCCGCGCTCGATCTCGGCCACTTCAAGCATCGCGCGCTTGCCGGCGAGCAAATTCTGGGGATGAACATCGACGGCGATTATCCGCGGACGTCGAACTTCATGGAGCACGGCACGCTCGCGGGCCGCATCCGGCAGGACGATTACCGCTGGTTCCTGGTCGCCCTCTACGGCAATCTCTGCTACGCCATGGACTCGGGCAGCCGCTACGCTCCCGAAGACGCGCTGCTGCCCGGCAACTTTCCCGGCGAAGGCAGCCCCTATGCGTGGTCTGCCGTCGTCAACAGCACCTTGCAGCCCGCGCTCGCCTTGCGCTGGCTGCTCTGCTATGAAGAACACGATCGCGCAGTGGTTCATCTGCAGAAGGCCGCGCCCAAGCACTGGTTCAACACCGGCGAGAAGATTCGCGTGGAGAATTGTCCCACGCGTTTTGGACACATCAGCTGGACCACGCTCTCCGGTCCCCCGCCGGCCGGCTACACCGGAACGGGTTGGGTGGTTGAAGTGCGCTTCACCAAGCCGCTCGAAGCCGATCTTGTGATTCACATTCATCCAACCGATCGCCGGCCATTGCGCTCGACGTCTCTCGGCGAATTGCATTCCGATCGCATCGTGCTTCCGACTTCGATCCTCGCCCAGCAGACGGCAGTGCGACTGGAGATCGCGTGAGACGCCCCATCGTTTTCGCACCAAGCGTCAGTTCTGGGCCTACTGTGGGCTGGCGCTGGAAACGCGCTCCAGCTCCGACTATCAGTTTGTGAAAGGGCGGCTGGTGCGCAACGCCAAAGGGGTGCGGATCCTGCTGTCCGGCGCCTACACCGCTCTGCCCAGAGTGAAACCCAGCCGCATACCAGGAGGGCTGGACGTCAGAGAATCTCTTTCCGCCGCGGAGCAGGAATCGTGTTTTCTCTTGACATCCCCTTTTATAGAACCCGCGACATTTGGAGCGCGGTTCAATTCGCATCCTACACCTTGATCTTCAAGAGAACGGAGGCAAGTCTGCGCCAGCTCAGGCACTGGAGTCTTCGGTTCGTCGATCCCGAAGCATGAATTCGGCAGGCGTGCAAACGTGAACTTCATGCCCGATGTTGCGGACTTTGAAATGTCTGGCGTTCCCCGTAATCAAAGCGTCGGCGCTGCCGGCAACTGCGACTTCCAGGAACGGCAGGTCACTCATGTCGGGCAGTTCGAGATTGAGCGGGGGGGCCATAATTGCTTCTCCACCTGACTCGATCAGGTCCAGGAGAGCATCAATATCACGTGCTTCGAACTTGAATCGCGAGCGTCGAAGCACGGCTCCATATTCGCCGAGGATACGGTCATCGTAGAGTACGGTCACGTTCCCGGCCAACACCGCGTCCACGATGCGTCCCGGTGGGCCATGCGGACTCAGGGCGCCCGAAACCAGTACGTTGGTGTCAATCACCACCCTCATTCGCGGGCCCCCTCAACGACGCTTTCTTTGCGCTCTCACGGATCGGATCTCGGCGTCGATGTCAGCAGGCGTAAGCCGATCCAAGCCCTGACGTGCCGCCTGCCGACGCATCCGCGACACCGCCCTCTGCGCCCTGACCTGGCGAATCATGTGGGCCGTTTCCTCGAAATCGTCGCCCTCAACCCCGAGGAGGATGGCGATCGGCTTGCCATTCGCGGTCAGGACTAACTCGTCTTCCTGCGCCAACTGACGGACTGAGCCCGGCCGGTTGCGCAACTCCCGCGTACTTAA
>JASHQD010000500.1 GCA_030037755.1 Terriglobia bacterium | reverse complement strand
GGTGGGCGGCAAAGAGACCTACGAACCGCGTTGTTACGATTGCTTCGAGCTGCCGGGGCGTCCGGTGCCGCCGTATTAGTTCTGCTGTAGCGGCGGTGTCCTCACCGCCGCAGCGTTCATCATTCTAGGCGGGGCGGCGGTGGGGACACCGCCGCTGCAGCAGAGTGCACCCGGCGTTACGACCGGTGCCGCCATAGCCGACGGTCTTCAGAATATGAAGGGGATGATCGCGCTCGTTCCGCGCCGGTAATCCTCGTATTCTCGTCCGAATTCCTCGGTCATGAAGCGCTCTTCGGTCCTGGACTTCACCCAAAACGTCAGAAAGAACACGAGCACGGCCAAAAGCGCTCGCCATTCACCGATTGCCAGGGCCGTGCCGAGAAGCGCGAGAATCAGTCCGGAATAGATGGGGTGGCGTACGACGGTATAGGGCCCGGTGCGGACCAGCGTGTGGCCCTGTTTCACGGTCACGGCGCTGCTCCAGTTCCCGCCCAGGATGGTGCGGGCCCAGATGGCAATCGCCACGCCGATCCAGGTTATTATGGCGCCCAGGACGACCCAGGCGAGGCCTCGCGGGACGAATCGCGACTCCAGCGGACCCCAAACCGGGTTGTCGCTCCAAATCAGGATGAAGGCAGCCATCACGCCGAGCGTCTCGCCCAACCGGCTGGCGACGCTCTGCCGTCTCACCGTCCGCTTCACCCGAAAAGCCATCACGAACCAATAGAGAAGAAACGCGGCCCATGCCAAGCCGATGAACCCGGTGATCGGGTGGTGAAACGGCATCATCAGTCTCGCAGCCCGTGAGGGCGCCTCCAGCAACCCCTATCATACATGGGCCATATTCAAGAGATGAGTAATGAAACCTTCGGCGGGCAAAGTGTTGCAACTCCGGCGCGCGGATTCCCATCAACCTAAAGGAGCTTGGCCGGGCCTGGCCGTGAGCGGCTGTATTTACAGGCTGCCGGGCGTATGCAATAATCGCGGTTAAGATGAAGGTCTGGGGCAACGAAGGGAAATTATGAAGAAAATTTGTGGTCGGGTCGGGACGGGCATTGGTCTCATTATTTTCGTTTTCGGAAGTACGGCGCTTTGGGGCCAGCAAAAGCCGGCTCCGAGCACGCCTCCGGCCGAATCGGGAGGCAGCAGCGCGCAATCGCCGGGGGGGCAGAATGCCACTCCCGATCACGCCACTTCTTACTACCACTTCATGATGGCGCGGCGCGACGAGGAACTGGCCGGCATCAGCAATCGGCCCGACCTGGTCGACAAAGCGGTTGCGGAATACAAGGCCGCGATGGCCGCCGACCCGGATTCTCTGTTCCTCCGCACCCAACTCGCCGAGCTCTACTATCGTGCCGATCGCATCGGTGATGCGATACGCGAGGCGCAGGCGGTCCTGCAGGCGAATCCCGACGAGGTCGACGCGCACCGGCTGCTGGCCGGGATCTACCTGCACAGCCTGGGCGAAAGCGACGCGGCGGCGAATTCCGAGGCCACCCTTCGCAAGGCCATCACCGAGTTCGAAGCAGTTACGCGTCTCGACCCCAAAGATACCGACTCGCTGATTGCGCTCGGGCGCCTGTACCGGGTCACCAATCAGAACGGCAAGGCGGAGGATGCCTTCCGCAAGGCCATCGGGACCGATCCGGGATCAAAAGCGGCGCTCAGCCATCTCGCGCAGCTTTATCTCGACGAGGGCAGCTACGCTGATGCCGTAGCCACTCTTGAGCGCATCGCGCCCGCCGACATGGATCCCTCGACGTTCGTGATGCTCGGCCAGGCCTACCTGCAGACCCGCGACTACGATAAAGCGGTTGACGCTTACAACCAGGCGCTCCAGCAGGATCCGGAAAATCAGGAATTGCGGCGATACTACGCTGAGGCGCTGCTGAATGCGGGCAAGAATAATGATGCGCGCGCCGAATTCCAGAAAATCCTGAGAACCGATCCCAACGACGGCGAGGCCTGGCTGCGCCTCGGCCATCTCGATCGCGTCGAAGGCAAGTTTGACGAGGGCCGGGACGAACTCGCCAAGGCCCAGAACCTGCTGCCCGATAATCCCGAGGTCGGCTACGAGCAGGCCACGCTTGAAGAAGCTGCGGGAAATGACGACAAAGCAGCGGCCATTCTCGAGACGCTGCTGAAGAATTCCGCGAAGTCCGACGGGCATTACACGATGGGTGAGGCCGCCAACCGGGCGGTCTTCCTCGAGCGCCTGGGGCTTATCTATCGCACCGAGGAGAAATACGACCAGGCCGTCAGCGACTTCCGCCAGGTGGTGGACCTCGGACCCAGCCAGGCGCCGCACGGCGAAGCCCTCATCATCGACACGCTGCGAATCAGCCGCCAGCCGGCGAAGGCGATGGCAGAGGCCGATGCGGCGGTCGCAAAGTATCCGAAAGACCGGCAGCTTGCCATGGTTCGGGCGTCGCTGCTCGGGGAGCAAGGCAAGCCCGATGATGCGGTCAAGGAACTGAACGGGCTGCTCACGGGCAACGCTTCCGACTTCGACGTGCTCATCACCATCGCGCAGGTCGATCTGCAGGCGAAGCGGTTTGACGATGCGCTGGCCGCCGCTCACAAAGCCGAGGCCACCAGCACGAAGCCTGACGACCAGGAAAATGCCCATTTCACATTGGGGTCCATTTACGAGCGCCAGAAGCAGTATGACCAGGCGGAGGCGGAGTTCAAAAAGGTGTTGGCGGTCGATCCGCTCAACGGTCCTGCCTCCAACTACCTGGGCTATATGCTGGCCGATCGCGGCGTTCGGCTGGATGAGTCGGTGCACTACATTCAAAAGGCGCTGCAGACCGAGCCGAACAATGGCGCCTACCTGGATAGCCTTGGCTGGGCGTATCTGAAAATGCACCGGCCGGATCTTGCCGAAGCGCCGCTGAAGCGCGCCGCGCATCTCATCAGCGACGATCCCACCATCCTCGAACACCTGGGCAACCTTGATTTGGCCCTTGGCCATCCTCAGGCCGCCGAGCAGGACTGGGAGCGTGCTTTACAGGAGTGGCCGGGCGCGGTCAGCACGGACTTCGACTCCGACGAGGCGGCGACCCTTCAGAAAAAGCTCGACGAATTGAAGGTCCGCATCGCCAACGGCAAGGCCAACGATAAGCCGGAACAGTAAACTAGAAATCAGAAGTCAGAAGTATGAAAGCTTCATGTTTCGCGCTTCTGACTTCGTATTTCTGACTTCATACTTCAGACTTCATCCTTCATACTTCTTCCATGCCGTCTGCGCGGTTCCTCGCCTTTGCGAAAATCAACCTCGGTCTGCGGGTTCTTGGGCGCCGTCCTGACGGTTATCACGAGATCCGCACGGTTTATCAATCCATATCCCTCGCCGACAGGTTGGATGTTTCGCTGGCTGCGCGGCCCGGCGCGATCGAGGTCCTGGCAGATACTCCGGACGTGCCGGGCGGCCCCGACAATCTGGTCCACAAAGCCTGCGAGCGGTGGCGTGAAGCGCGCGGATTGCGACGCGGAATCCGCGTGACGATCGAAAAGAGGATTCCGGCCGGAAGCGGTCTCGGCGGAGCGAGCACCGACGCCGCCGCGACGATCGTTGCCCTTGAGCTGCTGACCGGCGACCGTCTGCCGCTTGCCGCGCGGCTCGAAATCGCTGCCGAACTCGGCTCCGATGTTCCTTTCTTTCTGTTCGGGGGACGCGCGCTCGGCTGCGGACGCGGCGAGGAGGTCTACCCGTTACCGGACCTGCCGCCGAGGCATTGCCTGGTGGTCTTCCCCGGCTTTTCGCAGTCGACTCGCGAAGCCTACGCGGCCATCGATTATCAACTCGGTTTCGGCGTGGGAGCACGCGCTGTAGCGGCGGTGTCGTCACCGCTGAAAATGGGGACGATCCGGGAGCGGCGGTGGGGACACCGCCACTACAGCGCCCGCCCCTACGTGGAAAGCGGGAATCAGCCTGATTCTCAATTGACAGAAAAGCCTTCAGGCCGTAACATATACTCTTTCGGCAAGTGGCCACAGTTCCCCTGGAACGATTGGGAAGCGGCCGAAAACGACTTTGAGTCTGTCGTTTTCGCAAAGTGGCCGGAGTTGTCAAGGCTGAAGCGGCAACTCCTCCGGGCCGGCGCCGAAATGGCATCCCTTACGGGTAGCGGCACTGCCGTCTACGCCATTTTCCCCTCCGCCCGAAAACTGGCCTCTGCGCGAAGGCTGCTTCCGAACCAGTGGCGCAGCTTTGTGACGCGTACGCTCTCCCGTTCCGAGTTTCAGGGCCGGGAGGACGAAAACTTAATTACTTCAGCATAACGTGACAAGTTGACTCGTCGCGGCGGGATCGCCTGGGAGGCGCTTCAGAGCCGGTTTTGGGACTCGGAAAAATCAAAAATGAAGGTAAGTCCCACGATGTTATTGAAAACAAGGGACCGAGCTGAAAATCCCGAGGTAAGTCCCACGATATTGCTGAAATGAATCGACATAGCTACTTGTTCTGGCGTTTTGCATGTAGCCTCACCCGAGCAGGCCGGTACTGGGAGGTCGTCCAGCGGTAGGACACATGCCTTTGGAGCATGGAACCCTGGTTCGAGTCCAGGCCTCCCAGCCAGAAAAACGGTGGCAAGTGACGAGTGGCAAGTGGCAAGAAGATTGGGCGATTGACTCATTGAATCAATGAGCCAATGAATCGATTCGCGCATGGCAAGTCAGAAAAAGAACGCGCTGAAGATCTTCACGGGTAACGCTCACCCCGAACTGGCCACCGAGATTGCCCGGAACTTGGGCATGAAGGTTGGCGAAGCGGATGTTGGACGTTTTCCGGACGGCGAAGTGCGAGTTCAGATCCTGGAGAACGTCCGTGGGGCTGACGTTTTTGTGGTCCAGCCCACCTGCCGGCCGGTGAACGACAATCTGGTGGAGCTGCTGGTCATGTTGGACGCGCTGCGTCGCGCTTCAGCGGATCGCATTACAGCCGTGATGCCCTATTACGGGTACGCGCGGCAGGATCGCAAGGACCGTCCTCGCGTGCCGATCTCGTCGAAAATGGTCGCAGACCTGCTAACTTCGGCGGGCGCCAATAGGGTGCTGGCTCTCGATCTGCACGCGGGCCAGATTCAGGGTTACTTCAACATTCCGGTGGACCACTTGTACGCGACGCCGGTCACGGTGGATTACTTCAAGAAGCTTGGTCTCCACAACCTGACGGTTGTTTCGCCGGATACCGGCGGCGTGGAGCGCGCCCGGGCGTTTGCCAAGCGGCTGGCAGCCCCGCTGGCGATCATCGACAAGCGCCGCGAGGACGCGCACACCGTGGAAGTGATGAATGTGATCGGCGAGGTGGACGGGCAGGTCTGCCTGCTGGTCGACGATCTGATCGACACCGGTGGCACCATCGCGCGCGCCGCCGGAGCGTTGAAGAATCAGGGCGCCGAGCGCGTGCTCGCGTGCTGTGTGCACGGAGTCTTCGCCGGCAATGCGGTGGAGAAGCTGGGCAATTCGGAGCTCGAGCAGATTGTGGCTACGAACTCGGTTCCGCCTTCTCAGGAAGCGCTGCAATGCGAGCGCATCCATATTCTGAGCATCGCAGGACTTTTTGCCGAAGCCATTCGATCGATTCACGACGAGACTTCGGTCAGCAAGCTTTTCATCTGAGATTCACGTAGCCGGCTTGCTGTAGCGGCGGTGTCCTCACCGCCGTACGCGGGTCATCGGACATTCGGCGGTGAGGACACCGCCGTACCGGATCATCGGGCATTCGGCGGTGAGGACACCGCCGCACCGGGTCATCGGACAATCGGCGGTGAGGACACCGCCGTACCCGGGTCATTGGACAATCGGCGGTGAGGACACCGCCGCTACAGCAGCCGTCAAACTGAGACACCATCCGAAGTAAGAGGAGCTTTTACCGTGACGAACACAATCCAAGCCGAGCCGCGTGAGGAATTCGGCAAGAACGAGTCGCGCCGCCTGCGCCACGCCGGACGAATCCCGGCGGTGGTCTATGGCGGCGGCGGCCAGGCCATACCGGTCGTGGTGGACCCCAAGGCGATCAGCCAGGTGCTTTACTCCGAAGGCGGACACAATACGGTGTTCACGCTCGAAATCAAAGGCCGGACGCCGGCGCGCGTGCTGCTGAGCGACTGGCAGGTCGATCCCGTGAAGGGCGATCTGCTTCACGTCGATCTGTTCCGCATATCCGCGGATACGCGCCTGAAGCTCAAGATTCCGGTTCAACTCACCGGCGAACCCTTCGGCGTCAAAACCGAGGGCGGGATCCTCGAGTTCATCACGCGCGAAGTCGAAATCGAGTGCCTGCCCGACGATATTCCCGAACATATCGTGGTGGACATCACGGAATTCAAGATCGGGCGGAATCTGCGCGCCGGCGACCTGCCGCTGGGCCAGCGCGTGAAGCTGTTGACCGATCCCACGCGCATGGTGGCTCACGTCATCGCTCTCAGGGCTGAGGAAGAGAAGCCCGCCGAGGAAGCTGTTGCGGGTGCTGAGGCGGCCGAGCCGGAAGTGATCCGCAAGGGCAAGGCTGAGGAAGGCGAGGAAGGTGAGGCCGGCGAAGGCGGAGCGGAGAAGAAGCCGGAGAAGAAGGCCGAGAAGAAGGAGAAGAAGTAGCCAGTTCGAAGTTCTTCAGTTCGAAGTTGTTCAGTTCGACGTTCGACAGTCCGGAATGCGTGGATTTCCGAACTTCGAACTAGTAACTTCGAACTGATGAACTTCGAACTGAAGAACTCCGAACTATGAAGCTGGTGGTCGGCCTCGGCAATCCGGGCAACGAGTACGTGCTCACGCCGCACAATCTGGGATTCATGGCGGCGGAACGCCTGGCCGAGGAGTGCGGCGCGGAAATCTCGCGGCCCGAGTCGCACGCGCTCACGGCGCATGTGAACATCGGCGGAACGGACCTGGTGCTCGCCAAGCCGATGACGTTCATGAATCTGAGCGGCGTGGCGGTGCGGCGGCTGATGGAGCGCTACGAGATTCCGCCGCAAGACCTGGTTGTTCTTGTGGATGAGGCGGACCTGCCGCTCGGGACCATCCGAATTCGGCCGCGAGGCACGGCGGGCGGGCACAACGGGCTGAAGTCGATCATCGGCGCGCTGGGTTCGATCGAATTCGTCCGGGTGCGAATGGGCGTGCAGCCGGATCATCCGGTTTCGGACCGCGCGGCGCACGTGCTCGGCAGGTTCAGGCGCGACCAGTTCGAGACCGTCGCGGACATGGTGGAGCGCGCCGTGGACGCGGTCGAGGTGATTGTGCGGGAAGGTGTCGAGCCGGCAATGAACCGGTTCAATCGCCGGCCGGAATCTCCGGAGTCCGGCGCGAAGGACGAGAAATAGAGAGGTGTCATGCGTAAATACGAACTGACTTTCATCGCGCGGCCTGACATGCCCGAGGAGGAACTCGGGAAGCTGATTACGCAAATGGAAGGCGTAGTCACAGGGCAGGGCGGCAAGATTGAAAAAGTGGAGAAAATAGGCAAGCGCCGCCTGGCCTACCGCGTGGAGCGGCAGAAAGAGGGCATTTACGTCCTCTTCGTGATTGAGGGCACCGGTGAGACGGTCAAGGAGTTCGAGCGCCGGCTCAAAGTGAACGACGCTGTCATCAAGTATCTTTCAGTACGCGTCGACGAAGAATTGAAGCGGGCGGAGAAGGCCAAGGCCTGGCGGGCGGAACAGGCGGCACGCAAGCCGCGTCCGCGGCCGAGCGGCGAGGGCCAGCAGCAGGCTGAGGCCCAGGGTTAGGAATCACGCTGTAGCGGCGCTGTCCTCAGCGCCCGTATTGAGCGGAGAGGCTACAGTGGTTCGAGTTTGAAGTAGTCCAAGGAGCAATCATGGCGACACCTACAGGTAGCGGCAGCAGCAATCCGGCAGGCGGCCCGGGTCCGGGCGGCGGTGGCCCGGGTTCCGGCGGACCAGGCGGCGGGGCAGGACGCAGCTCAGATCGTCCGCGCAGAGGCGGTCCGGGTGGGCCGGGCGGGGCTGGAGGACGCAGGCAATACTTCCGCCGGCGCAAGGTCTGCAAGTTTTGCGACGAGAAGATCGACGTCATTGATTACAAGGACGTGCGGCTGGTAAGCCAATTTGTATCCGATCGCGGCAAGATCCTGCCGCGGCGCCTGACCGGCACCTGCTCGCCGCACCAGCGGCTGCTGACGGTTGCCATCAAGCGCGCGCGGAATCTGGCGTTTATCCCGTTTGCGTCGGGCCGATAGTACGTCAG
>JASHQD010000499.1 GCA_030037755.1 Terriglobia bacterium | reverse complement strand
CAACACTCGCCATCGCATCGTCCTCGGATGGTGCTGTTGCATTCGTGCCATCGCAGAGCGGGCTTCTTTGGTATGCGCTGAGTACGATGCAGGGCCGCAAGGTCACTCAGAATCCAGCGTTCTGGACGGCCGCCGATATGTCCGGAAACGAGGTTCTAGTCAATGAATTGCATGCCTTAAGTTTCTACGCTCCGGATGCCACCCTTCATTGCCAATGGAGACAGCACCCCTCCCGGCAACTAATGATCAGTGGCAATGGAGAGTGGCTCGGGAGCCTCGAGTTCGGTAAGGTTGAACTGTGGTCGCTGAAGTCCCTGAGAGCCGCCTGTGCAGATCAGCGGCCGTGACGCGGCAGGTCATCGAAGTCCAGGCAAGATGGACAGAAGACGACTTGGGACACCTAAAACTGATTCGCTGAGCTCCTGCCGCAAGTTTGGCCAATCCGCCCGCTAAGTTTATATGCGCGAATTTCCCAGCGACGCCGAAATCCTGAAAGTCTTTGAGCGCCGTCCCGACAAGACCTTTCGGCTGCGCGAACTGATCCTCGAATTGGGCCTCCGGTCAAGCGAGGCGTCTGAACTGAAGCACGCGCTCAAGCTGCTCTCGAAGCAGCACCGGATTCTCTACCTGAAAAAGGGCCACTTCACGCTCGACACGCACGGACGCGCCAAGTCGCATGCGGACTCCGAAGTAGCAGCGGTGACGAGTGCAAGGCCGGGACCGAAACCTGCTCGTGGCGGGCTGGTCTCCGGACGTCTGATCGCTCACCGCGACGGCTACGGGTTCGTGGTCCCGGACGACCCCGGCCCGGGCGGCGACATTTTCATTCCGCCGCCCGGCATGCACTCGGCCCTGCATGGGGATCGCGTGGAGGTCCACGTGATCGAGAAGCGTGACAGGCGCGCAGAGCAGGAGAGAGCGGGGCACGGCCGGCGCGGGCAATCCGGGAAGGGATCAGGGCGCGATCGCGACGGCGGCCTTCGACTTGAAGGCCGCATTGTGAACGTGACCGAGCGCGCCCAGAAGACCGTGGTGGGCGAGTTCCACTGCGGTACACGCGGAAATTATGTGGTGCCTTACGACCGGCACATCCCGTTCGAGATTGTCATTCCGCGCGGTGCCGAGTGGCCGCAGCAGGACCTGAGCCGCGATCGGCAGTTCGGCGGTGAATCCGCGCGTGGGCCACAGGGGGCCGATGTGCATCGCGGGGCGGGTAATGCCGAATCGGGCGGGGATGCCCGCGCTCCCAGGCCGGCCGCGCCGCACAGTGTCCGCGATCTCGATGGCCTGATCGTCGACGTCGAGATCACGAGTTTCCCCGACCCTGTGCGCGCGATTTCGCCGCGCGGACGCGTGATCGAGATCCTCGGACGCCGCGAAGACTTCGGCGTCGACGTCGAGATCATCATCCGCAAGTATCATCTGCCGCATCGATTCCCGGAAGACGTCCTTGCGGACGCGCGCCGTGCGCCCTCGCAAGTCGCTCCTGAAGATGCTGCGGCACGCCGCGATTTTCGCAGCTTGCCGATCGTGACGATCGACGGCGAGACCGCCAAGGATTTTGACGACGCGGTCTACGTCGAGCGCCTGAGCGGTGGGCGCTACCGGCTTCAGGTGCACATTGCAGATGTGGCGCACTACGTGCGACCCTCAAGCGCGCTCGATCGCGAGGCGCGGCTCCGCGGCACCAGTGTCTATTTTCCCGATCGTGCCGTGCCCATGCTGCCGCTCGACCTGTCCAACGGTATCTGCAGCCTGAATCCGCACGTCGATCGCCTCACCATGTCTTGCCTGATGGAGATTGATTCCAAGGGGCGCGTTGTGGGGTACGAACTCACGCCCGGAGTAATCCGCAGCGCGCGACGCATGACGTACACCGCGGTTTACGCCGTTCTGCGTGGCGATGTCGACGCCATCGCGGAATATGGCAGCCTGGCGCACGAGTTCAGGCTGATGGAGGAACTGGCTCTGATCCTGAACGACCGGCGCCGCCGGCGCGGCTCGATTGACTTCGACCTGCCCGCGCCCGAGATCGAATTCGACGAGCAAGGCCGCATGACCGGTGTGACGCGCTCGGAACGCAACATCGCGCATCGCCTCATCGAAGAATTCATGCTCGCGGCCAACGAAACCGTGGCCACGCATCTGGAACGCTGCGGCGTGCCCACGCTTTACCGCATCCACGAGCAGCCCGATCCGAAGAAAGTGATCGAATTCGAGGAGATCGCGGCCGCCTTCGGGCAGACACTCGGCGTTGAATTGCCGGCGGCGCGGCGCACCCGCGTCCACGCCCGCGCCGATCGCGATCGCTACCCGCGATTCGAACAACAACTCGAGGCCGGCGACTTCAAGATCACCTCGCGGCATTATCAACGCTTGACGGAGCGCATCGCGGGCCGGCCCGAGGAGCGCATCCTCTCTTACCTGATGCTGCGCTCGCTCAAACAGGCGCGTTACTCCGAGGAAAATGTCGGACATTTCGCGTTGGCGTCGGACACCTATACGCATTTCACGTCTCCCATTCGACGCTATCCCGATCTGATCGTGCACCGCACCCTCAAAGCCCTGCTCGATACGCAGGGCGGATCCGCCAGGATGCAGGTCGAGGATTCATCAGGCACAGCCAAGAGTGGCTGTGCTACTGCGGCCGGTTGTGATGGCGGAGTCAGCATGCAGAGCGCGGAATTGCACGCGCTTGGCCTCGAGACGTCCGAAAGCGAGCGGCGCGCCGCCGATGCCGAACGCGAATTGATGGATTGGAAGAAGCTGGTCTTTATGCAGGATCGTCTCGGCGACGAGTTCGAGGCTCTCGTCATCAGCCTTACGCGCCACGGATTCTACGTCGAGCTTACTGATCTCTTTGTGGAAGGATTCGTCCCGCTCGACAGTATGGCCGACGACCGCTACGTCTATCGCGAAAAGTTGCGGGCGATCGTTGGCTTGGATTCAGGGCACGAGTATCATCTCGGCGATCGCGTCCAAGTGCAGCTCGATCGCATCGACCGGGTGGATAATCGGCTCGAGTTCTCCATCGTCCGGGATAGTGGTGCAAGGCGCCCGCGGTAGGGCCGGCCTTCAGGCCGGCACCGCCAGATCGGACGGAGCATGCCGGGCTGAAGCCCGCCGCTACGCGGGAACACCCTGCCTCTCGATAAGGATATGCGTCGCCTTCTCACCGGAAGTTGTTCTGACGGGCGCGTAGCCCAATTCCGGCAGGTTGATGCCCGAAAACAAGTGCTCGCCTTCGCCGAGCAGGACCGGCGATTGTGCGAGGTGGATCTCGTCGACCTGTCGCGTGCTCAGGTAGTGGCGAATCACCGACACGCCGCCGCCGATGCGAACGTCTTTGTCCCCGGCCGCTGCCTTGGCCCGGCTCAGAGCAGACTCGGGCCCGTCGGTGACGAAATGAAACCTGGTGCCGCCTTCCATTTCGAGTGAAGGCCGCGCGTAATGCGTCAGCACGAAGACCGGCGTGTGGTACGGCGGATTGGCGCCCCACCATCCTTTCCACGAGTCGTCTTCCCAAGGACCTCGCACCGGCCCGAACATATTCCGTCCCAGGATCCAAGCCCCGATATTTTCGAAAGAGCGCGC
>JASHQD010000498.1 GCA_030037755.1 Terriglobia bacterium | reverse complement strand
AGGTACACACCACTAGTGTCATCATAGTTGCCCCCCGAACACTCGTTGTCAGCCGGATCCCAAGTTTTGCATCCCTGGCCGGAAACGTAGATATTGACTCCGTCCGGGCTGTAGGCACTGCGTGGATCGTTTTGATTGAAGATGTTGTAGAGCACGGTTGAGGAATTGACGTTACCGTTGGCGTCGATCAGCGCCGTCACGCGTGGTACTGGCGTGTTTCCGGAGTAAGTTTGTCCCGTCAGGCTTCCCGTCTGGGCCATGGCCGGGTTTCCGTTCTCCGGGTCGCACGTGCCTTCCGAGTAGCCCGGGGGACAGTACGCGGTCGCGTCGGTGTTGAAGCTGGCGGCATTGAGGCCGAGGCCGATCATCGTCACGTATAAGCCGTTGCCAGAAAGCTGTATCGTGCCCTCGGATTGAGATCCGTAATCAGTGGAAAGGGGATAGTTCGCACCAGATATGTTTTGCGGCAATTGAAGAGTATTCACGAACGTGACGCCAGCCACCCCGTCCGGCGTGTACTGCCACAAGTTCCAGGGAGCTCCCTGATCGTCCCCGTAGCTGTTAGGGCCGGTCCCCGTCGCGCTGCCGTTCCCTCCGACTGGAGGGGTCGCACACGTGGCCGTCGACGGGGTCGTGTTCGGCGGGGTGCCTCCGTAGACGCCGCAGCCTGCAACGGCCACGATCAGATTGCCCCCGATGAACCATGTGGTTGCGCTGACGCTTTCTGTGACTTGCGGCGCAGCCGAGTAACTGCCGTTGCCCGCCTGGTTGGCAAACACCGAGCAGGTGCCCGTGCTGGCGGTCATGGTGATGGTGGCGGTGCCGGAGCCGCTACCTGAGCAGACGCCCGATGTCGTGATCGCCACAGGGAGGCCCGAGGTGGCGGTGGCGGCCACCGTGAAGTTGGTGCCACTGGCCGCAGCCGTCGGAGCTTGCGTCGTAAACGTAATGCTCTGAGAGGTTTGCGCGAATGCCGGCACACAAACCAGGATGGCAATTGCGAGATTGATGGTGGTTCTGATTCGACCTTTGAGCATGGCGGCCCCCCTCGATACGCTGGGTCGTTCGATTAAGATTGGCTGAGCTAAAGCCTCGGCAGGGTACCGGCATTAGATTACATGGGTGTGAATTTCCTGTGTCATTCTCGCATTGCTATTACTAGGACGGTTTAATTCGCAGCGCCAGCATTCCGAGGGTGTACCGAAGGGGATACCTGCTTGCAGGCAAATCGTTTATCTGGATGGCGCTTGGGGGATGAGTCTCGACCACAACCCTTTCCTGGCAACCTGAATGGCGACGGGCGAAACTCGAGCGCCGCTCAGCAGCCCACAAGCGATAGCCCGGCTTGCTCCCGCAAGTGTCATTCGGTAAACTGTCGCTTTTCGTAGCGTTCTGCTTCCTGCTAAAACCAAGGCCAGGAAGATAGTCATCAACATTGAGAGGATCTTGCGAGTGGACAAGAAACAGTGCATCTGTTCATCGGTCTCATCAGGTAATCGTATGACAGCAAGCACCGAGGGGAATCAACATCTGCAAGAGTTGAAGGGAGCCGCGAAGCCCGCGCAGCTTGCGGGCCTCTTGCTCCTCGCCGTCTTTGCTTTTTGCCCGATCCTGCTTGCGCAGGACGCGGCTAATCCGGCGACCGCGGGGAACGTGACGTTCACCAAAGACGTGGCGCCGATCATCCAGAAGAACTGCCAGGGGTGCCATCGACCCGGCGAAGCTGCGCCGTTTTCGATGCTGACCTACGCCGAGACCAAGCCCTGGGCCGGGGCGATGAAGGACGCCGTGTCGCAACGGATCATGCCGCCCTGGTTTGCCGATCCGCACTACGGCAAATTCTCCAATGCGCGGTCGCTCTCGCAGAAGGACATCGACACGATTGCCGCCTGGGCCGACGCCGGGGCGCCCGAGGGCGATCCGAAAGAGATGCCCGCTCCCAGGGAGTACACGTCAGGTTGGGCGATCCCGAAGCCGGACGTGGTGTTCGAGATGCCCTTGACGTACCACATCCCGGCGCGTGGCGTGATCGACTATCAGAAGATCATCATTCCCACGGGATTCACCGAGGACAAATGGGTGCAGTTTGCCGAAGCGCGTCCCGACAATCGCGCTCACGTGCATCACATCATCGCGTATATCCGCGAGCCGGGATCGCATTGGCTGGAGGGCGAGAAACCGGGCGTTTTCTTCGTAGCGCCCAAGCCAAAGGACGAAAACGCGGACACCAGCGCCCTGCCCAGCGACTTCCTGGTAGGCTACGCGCCTGGACAACCTGCCGAGATGCTGGCGCCGGGCCAGGCCAAGCTGGTCAAGGCGGGGTCGGACATCGTGTTTGAGATTCACTACACCACGGACGGCACCCCGGGTACCGATCGCAGCAAGGTGGGACTGGTGTTCGCCAAGGAGCCCCCCCAAGAACGTGTGCTGACTCTGTCGGCCACCAACGGGACATTCGTCATTCCGCCGGGCGACCCGGATCATCGGGTAGACTCGGAATTCACCGTGAATACGCAGGTGACGCTGCTGTCGCTCCATCCGCATATGCACGGGCGCGGCAAGGATTTCGAGTACCGCGTGGTTTTTCCGAGCGGCGAAAGCGAAACCCTGCTGCGCGTCCCCCACTACAACTGGCACTGGCAGCTCTGGTATACCCTGGCCGAGCCTATCGTGCTGCCCAAGGGAACGAAGATCGAGTGCACCGCCCACTTCGACAATTCGGCGAACAATCCCGATAACGCTGATCCGACAAAGGAAGTGCGATGGGGCGACCAGACCTGGGATGAAATGATGGTGGGATTCTTCAATCTGGCCTTCGACGTTAACGTGCCGGTCCGGGATATCTTCACTGCGCAAAACGTCGCGAAGCCCACGACGAATAAGTAGCAACCCTGGAAATCGATCGGATGGGAAACCTGAGAGTGCTGACGCGGACTTTAGAATGAAGAGTCTGCGCCCGCCCCCCGGCGCAACTACCGCATGTTGACTTGGCTCGTCATCGGCGTCGGAGACATCACTTCCAGGCGCGTTCTGCCGGCCATTCTGGCAGAGGAGCGCAGCCGGCTGGTCGGCATTGTCACCCGGAATCCGGCGAAGGCCGCGCCCTATGGCGTTCCGGCTTTTACAACTCTTGAAGCCGCGCTGGCCGAATCGGAAGCTGCGGCAGTCTATGTCGGCTCTCCCGTCTTTCTCCACGCTTCGCAGTCGAGCGCGGCGTTGGCGGCCGGAAGAGATGTGCTTTGCGAGAAGCCAATGGCCATGAACCTGGCCGAGGCGGAAAAGATGGTTGCGGAAGCCCACGCCAGCCGCCGCATTTTTGGCGTCGCCTATTATCGCCGGACGTATCCCAAGGTCCATCGCGCCTTGGAACTCATCCGCCAGGGTGTGATCGGCGCGCCCGTGCTGGCTTGGGCCACCTGCCACTCGCAACCGGTCGCCGAAGATTCGTCGCGGTCATGGCTTTTGGACCCTGAGCGTGCAGGCGGGGGACCGCTCTACGACGTCGCGTCGCACCGCATCGATCTGTTGAACTTCTTCTTTGGGGAACCGGTGCGGGTGACCGGTCAGCTCTCGAACGCAATCCACACATTTGCCGTCGAGGATTCAGCAACGGTGATGATTGAATACAAGAACCGTCTGCGCGCCGTCGTGGACGCGCGCTGGCACTCACGCGTCGAGCGCGACGAGTTCCGCGTTATCGGGACCGAGGGCGAGATCGATCTTTCGCCGCTCACTGGCCCTTCGCTGGTGTATCCGGGAGGGCGCGAACACCTGCCGCCGCACTCAAATCTGCACGCTCCTTGCGTCAAGAATTTTGTGGACGCCGTGCTTGACGGCGCGCCGTTGCTTTCGAGCGGTGATACGGCTCGCTGGACTGATTGGGTGACGGCGCAGGTTGTGGCGTGCGCCCGCGCCGCGCAATAGACGGCAGTGACAGGGGTGGCCCTGAATTATGAGGGCACCCATGATTGTTCATACGAAGCAGCGCCGCTCATTTCGGGAAGCTCGTTCCGAACATCGGTGCTTTGCTCTTGGACTGTTCCTCAGTGGCCTCGTCCTGAAGCACATCCCAGTGTTCCTGGAGGATCCCGTCTTTGATGCGGAGGATGTCCGCAGCGATCCAATTCACAGGTGAACCGCGACCGCTGAAGCGTCCGTGAACAATTACGTAGTCGCCTTCAGCCACAATCAGACCGGGCTCGTACTTCAGCGTGGCAGGAGCGCTCCGTACCAGGTCAAACAGGCCATCGCGGCCCGGCTCGATGTGGGCGCTGTGCTGAATGTAGTCTGGCGACCAGAACCTCTCGGCAGCCGCGTAATCGCGGCGATTGAAGAGTGTGTCGAATGCTTCGAGCACAAGAGCTTTGTTCTTGTTCTTCAAACTCTCTTCCATGGTGACCTCCGCCATTCCAGACTTCCACGGGTTGGCCTTCATCCCCCCTGGCGACTCGCTCCCCTGGCTTCATATTTACGCTGCCGCCGCGGCGGCGCGGGCATCAATCGTTGGCCTCGCGAGGCCCTTTCGTTCAGGTCTGCCTAGTAGGGCGCATACGGAGAATCGGAACCGAGAAATGCCGCCGCTTGGCGCGTGAAAGACTCGTGGAATTGAAAAAGCGAACCGTGCCCCGAATCTGGATACGTCGAGAGGACGGCATTGGGCAGGTTCTCGCCGAGCCAGTATGAGTTGCGGACAGGAATCATTTCGTCGAAGACACCGTTTATGACCAGCGTAGGTTGAGCGATTCCCTTGAGGCTTGCGAAGCCCTCGCCTTTGCCGTGCTCCCAATCCTGGAAGGCCGCCGTCTGAGCCGCGGCAACATCCTGACCCGAGGTGGGCTCACGATCCGTCGTGCGCTGCATCAAGCGAGCAATGAAGGCCGCCCCCGCCGACTGACTCGACTCGGCTGGGACAAAGAAGATCTTCTGCAGAATTCGTACCCTTTGAGATTCGGGTTGCCGATATGTCTCGCAAGGCTCGGTTTTTGAAGATGCATGATGTCCTCGCCACCTCCCGGCGCTTTGGCAACGAGAATCATCTTTCGGACGATCGAGGGCCGCTGCAATGCCATCGCCTGGGCGACCATGCCGCCAAGAGAGAAACCGAGGACATCGACAGTGCCCAACGAAAGAGCATCGAGAAATTCCAACGCATGCAACGCCATGCCCTCTACCGTCCGCGGCACTGTGCCACTAGAGCGGCCCACGCCGGCACTCTCAAACAGAATGACATCGTGATTTCTGGCCAGAGGATCTGTGACCAATGGGTCCCTGTTGTCGAGCGTACCGGTGAAGTGCTGCAGGAAGAGCAAAGGATACTCCGATTTCTTGCCGAAGCGGCGGTAGGCGTATTTTTCCTTTTTGAGTCTGAATGAACTGCGTACGTGCCGTGATGCTCGACACAATGACCTGTCCTTTCTGCTTGCGTCAAGTCCGTGGGTCCGGTCTATGACGAAACCGCTCGGGCCAAGTTCCACAGTGTCCATCCGGGATTAACCCGGTTCGGATAGAGCTCCGGCATCTTGTCGCAGATCTCTCGAGCCGTATTCGTTTTTTCCAGCAGCCGGTCCCCAAATCGCCGGGCGCCCGCAGTGACGATTTGAAGACACAACAGCGGGAGCCCGGGTCCACCCTACTGACGCGATACGTCCTCTCGGCGCTCGGCCGGTGATGTCACCCCTTATTGGCGACTCGCACCCCAGGCGGCCGGAGTTCACGCAGTCGCCGCGGCTCCGTGAACGGCTTTTGCGGCGTCACGGATAACGTTGATAACACGGTCGGGTTGGGAGAGCATCGGCACATGGCTGCTGTCGAGTTCGTACGTGGTTGCGCCCATGCGCCTGGCCATGGCGCGTTCCAGGTCTGGATGAACTGTACGGTCCTTTTTGCCGACGATGTACCAGCTGGGCTTTGACTTCCAGGCGGTTCCCCCGGCTTTTGCCTCGAACAGGTCGGGCTTCGGAACGCCCTGCGTCGCCAGAACGAGCTTTTTTTCGTGATCGGGCAAGTCGCCGGCGAAATCATCGATGCCCTCCGGAAGCAACCAGATGCGTCCGCCCTTGACGTCGATGTGGGAAA
>JASHQD010000497.1 GCA_030037755.1 Terriglobia bacterium | reverse complement strand
ATATTCGCGGGTGCTGTGGCACACAGTCTCGTGGCCGCCCTCAAATATGTCCTCGACGCCCCGGTAGCTGACGTGTTCATCGGTGAAGATGCGGGCTTGTCGGTCCACCTCTTCCGTGAGAGCCTGTTTGAGGGTCTTACTGGTCACGTCAGCGACGACGCGACTGCGCTTGCATCCACCACGCTCGACCGCTGAGAACACAATTGTTTTGTGGTGCTTCCCATAGTAGACGCCTTTCCCGATGACCTTGCCACCGACGAGGGTCTCATCGGCCTCGACCGTTCCCGTCAGCTTCGGCGTGTTGGCGTCCGGGGCCATGGCAAACCGAATCCTGTTCATTAAGAACAACGCGGCTTTGTAGCTTATCTGGCAATGACGCATGATTTCAAGTGCCGCCACACCCTTCTTGGATGTGCAGGCCCGCCAAAAGGCATAAGCCCAATGGCGGAGCGGAAGCCGCGATTCCTCCCAAACCATGCCGATCCTGACGGTGTACTGCTTGTCGCAGTCCCGGCACCGCCAGAGATACCGCTTGTTGCGCCTGCCGGTCTTTGAGTCTGCCATCTTGTAGACGTTCTGGCTGTGACACCAGACACATGCCGGTGTGCCGCCCCAGCGCAGAGCCTCGAAGAACTCAAAAGCAACGTCCTCGTTCGAGCAAGCGAGCGGCATGATCGAAACGACTTCTGACTTTGACAGGTTGTGGCGTTCAACTTGTGTGTTATCCATGACTTAAGTCTATACCTAACGCAATATAAATGTCAAGCATTATTTTTGTAGGACACTTGACTACAGGCAGCGCGCGCCTTACACTGAGTCAGTCCTTGAGCCAAATGGGGCCAAGGCCACGTCGGAGCTGATCGGTCGCCAAACCACGCAGGAATTGCTAGCCCGGTCGGCACAAACCAAGTATACCCAAGAGGCACCCGATGCCTGTCGAGAGCATCCAAGAAATCAGGATGACCGATCTGCGTACTGTGCATAAGTGTGACAACTGCGGCGAGCTTATGATCGCCACGCCCCTTATTCAGTGCGCTCACTGCGGCACAGCGTTGCCGATTCGGTGCTTTACTTTCAAGGCCGGATCGCGGTTTTACGCTCAGTGCCTCGACTTGAATCTCATCTCCAGGGGAGAGACCGAAGAGGAAGCAATCGGTCGGCTCCAAGAATCCATGTTCGGGTACGTAATGGCCGCCTTTGACGGAGACCCTAAGGGACTCGTTCCGAGACGTGCTCCACTCGCGAGCTGGGCTAGGTACTACGTCCACGAACTCAGGCAACTGTTTAGGCGTGGCCGTACGCACACGCAAGTTCATTTTGAGGTTCCCAACGCTCCCAAGCTTTCTCATTGCTGATGCATGGGACAGCGAAAATTCCCGCCCCTTAAACATCGAGAAGTGATCGCAATACTCACCTGCCTTGGATTCCGCGAGTGTAGGCAACCCGGAACATCACATCAGCAGTGGGAACGTCCGCAGACGACGCAATGGGACGCCAACTCGTAACCGTTGATAACTATTCTGAGTTTGACGAAACGCTCATCAAGATCATGATTTCCCAGAGCGGTTTCACCCGCGAGCAATTCTACGGAGCGACAAAGAAAACTGGCCGAAAAATCTAAGCGGTCGCCCGGTTGCGTAAAAGTCATACTTCCGCGATTTTTGTCTGCGGGTTGGAAGGACCGCAGGCCTTGCAGGCCTGCGCCGCTCGCTGCGAAGCCGCCGCGCCGCAAGGCGGGCTAACGCGAGACGGAACCCCGGTTCCTTCCTGCTGTAGTTGTCCGGGACTGAGATAACCGCGAATGGTCACAATAAACGTTTCCCGACCGCGAAACCGAAAAGAAGGCGCTGGCTTTTCTGATCGGGAGGTTCTCGGGCCGCGTGCTCCAGCCGGGCGCGCATTTGGTGCCTGAGGCGGCCTTGGAAGCCCTCGCTGATCAGAACATCCCTTTCACGGTGAAGGGAAAAGCTACGCGGGCATCTCTGCCCGCTTCCGGTTATCCTGAGGACGCGGTGCGCTGTGGCGGGCAGGGATGCCCGCGCTCCAATTCTGCGCGATCAGCTCAGGCGCTGACCACGTCCGCGAAGGCGAATTGATCGCGAATCACGGTTTCGCCTATCGCAACCGCCAGCGGACGATCGAGCATGGGACCCGCATAAACGAACGAATGGAACTCGCCGCGCTCGCCGCAAGGATCGGCGTCGGCAGGGAGATCGGCAAGCAGCGCCTCGTCAAACTCGCGTCCTGCGAATGACCGATCCAACTTGTTGGTATCGACACAAGTGAGCTTCGCCTTCACTCCCGAGGCGATCATCTCGCGCGCCAGCCGGTCCGTCGGAAGGCCCCACACCGGGAATATCGGCGCGAGTCCGGTGCCACTCAACTGCTTTTCGCGATAGGCGCGGACATCCTCCAGAAACAGATCGCCAAAAGCGACGCCCTCGATTCCATCAGCGATTGCGCGCGCGCACGCGTCCGCCATAATCCGCTCGTACTGCTCGTTGGAACAAGGCCACGGCAGAGGGATAGCCCGAAGGGGAACGCCGACGGCTGCTGCCTGCCTTTCGACGAGCTCGCGCCGGACCGCATGCATCGCCACGCGATCAAAAGCCTGGTTGAAGGTCGTCAGCAGGCCGGCAATTTCATACCGGGCCTGCTGGCGAAGAAGGTGCAGCGCCCAGGCGCCGTCTTTTCCGCTGCTCCAGGAAAGCAGGATTCGCTTCATGGCCCCCAGCCCCCCAGTTCGAGCGCGAGGGCCAGGCAGGCACCCCGCAGCTCATCCCCCAGGGCGTCGTCACCCACGGCCCGGGCCACCACCATGCCGCCCACGCACATCGCCGCAATGGCTTGCGCATGGGTTCGGCGCGGCCGGCCATTGACTTTTATGCTGCGCTCGAGGACGCCCACCATTCCCTGG
>JASHQD010000496.1 GCA_030037755.1 Terriglobia bacterium | reverse complement strand
ACAACCACCGGATACTTCGCCCGGGCGTCATCGACCTTGATGGCTAGTTGCTTCCCCTGCAGTTCGAGCCAGGCACGCAGATTCCTGCCGCTCGCGTCATAAGCGCTCAGTCCGGCGTAGCGCAGCACCGGCTGGCCCTCAGCCGTCAGGGTCAGGCCGGTGCGGTCCTGATTGAGGGCCGGAACCAGATTCCCGGAAAGGTCCAGCGCGATGTTCAAAGGTCCGGTGCCGGCGGGTGATCGCTGGAATGTAAAACCCTGCTCGAGGCCGAGAGGACCATTAGCGTACCACTCGGTCAACGACCGGCGTCGATATTCCACCCGATTGGCGCTGGCCTGGGGGTCGGTCTCGCTTGCGGACGTCAAGGTGCTGCCGCGTCCATATCCGCGAAGAGACATTTCCCAGGAGGCCGTGCCGTGACTCACCTGCACGCCTGTCGATGTGAAGTAGGACGACAAGTGCTGTCCGGGATTCTGGGCTGCAGCTTCGCCGTTCGCCTCTTCAACCTGATAGCCGGGCGTCTCGCTGCCGAGAATCCGCGAGATGCTGGGTTGGGCGGCGACCGGCAACGTTGCGAGACCCGCCAGAGCCGTCATCCGTCCAGATACCGCGTGATTGACGTTTTGAGCCTGTGCTGTTCCGGCCAGCAACGCCATCGTCAGGAGTGCAGCAGCCGGAGCGCTTAATCGTTTGTGTGACACTTGCATCGTCACCCTCCCTATCTCTATCCGCGATGAATGCGAATCTAGCAAAAGTACGCACCGGGCCGGGAGAAGTCAAGCGCTTCCCTGACACCGATTGCGTGACGGCGCGACACCGTCGTCCTCGCCGTGAGACGGCAGAGACTGACACGCGCCACGCCAGATGAGTCAATCCTCTTCCAGACAACAGACAGGAGCCGATATCGTACGTGTTTTCGCGGGAAATAGCCAGTTACGGACGCTGGTCATAGCCGATTCTACAAGCGGAGGCAGCATCGATATCTGGTCTTCTCCCGACAGCAATCCTCATCGCATCAGTTATCGATTGCCCTGATGCGCCGCCCCGCAGGTCGAACGGCCCGAAAACACGTTGCCGTGGTGATCGACCCAAACGTGTGCGCCTCGTCACTGAGGCCTGTGACCGTTGCCACGGCACTAATCCGCCTTCGGGCATAAGTTGCAATTGCCGGCGAGGTGCCGGACTGGAGGGCGAGAAGTTGAACCCGTTATGCGCACCGCCACTTAGGCCCTCGGTTGCGATTCGATCTGGATGGCCGGTTCGGCGCCCCCGGCAGATCTTCGCCGAGCATGTTGGAGGTGGTTTATGTTCAGGAAGTATGTCCCAGGACTGCTCCTGCTGGTGTTGGTGGGCCTGACGGTCAGTTGGGCCAATCGGTCCCTGAACGCGCAGCAGTCAAACAGCCAGCAACCGGCTGCTCCTCAGGCCAGCCCACAGCAGGCTGCTCCTCAGCAGCAGCCTGCGCCGCCGCCGGCGCCCGCTCAACCGAATGAGCCTCCGGCCACAACCGTGCATGCGTACAAAGCCACAGCCGAGGACGCCGGCAGGCCGAATCCCATGAAGTTCACCACGAACTCGGTCGCTCGCGGCAAGCGGGTTTACGAGACCCAGTGCGCGATGTGTCATGGCGACACGGGCGCGGGTAACGGCGACGTCGCCCAGGACATCAAGGCCAAGCCGCCGGACTTCACCGATTCCGCCACGCTGAAGGATGTCAGCGACGGCGAGTTGTTTGCGATCATTGGCGCCGGAAGCGGCCTGATGCCGGCGCAGGGCGAGCGCATGAAGGACTATCACAAGTGGGACGCGATCAATTACATCCGATTCCTCAGCGGGCGTGTCCCAGCCAAGTCCACGCCTGACGAGTTCGATCCGGACCATCCGACGGTGATCCTGCAGCAGCCGCCGGTACCGCCGAAAAAGTAAGGCTATCAGGAGGGGATGCGCGCCTCGCGGCCGGATTCATTCTGACCGCCGGGCGCGCTTTTGTTTTTCAAGAGCAAGGCTTCAGCGGTGCCGCACTTCCCGAAGTTGAATGATGGTTGGTCTCACCGGCTTCGGACGCGAGCCGATTTCAGAACCTTCTGGGTCTCTGCCGCGATCACATCGCCCATCTTCGACGTGCCCACTGGACGCTGTTTGCCGGGAATCTCTGCCGTGCGCACGCCGCGCTTCAGGACCTTCTCGATCGCGGTTTCGATCGCCTGGGCTTCGGTCTCCAGCCGGAACGAGTAGCGCAGCATCAGCGCGGCGCTCAAGATGGCAGCGATCGGATTGGCGCGGCCACGGCCCGCGATGTCAGGCGCCGAGCCGTGAATGGGCTCGTACACGTACTGTTGCTCGCCCATGCTGGCCGAGGGCAGGAATCCGATCGATCCGGGCAGCGCGGCGCATTCGTCGCTGAGGATGTCGCCAAACATGTTGGTGGTGAGGATCACGTCAAACGACGCCGGCCGATCGATCAGCGCCATGGCGCAGCTATCCACGTACTGATGGCCAAGTTCGACTTCGGGATAGGCGCGCGCCACGCGCTCCACCACCTCGCGCCAGAGTCGCGAACTCTCGAGCACGTTGGCCTTGTCCACGGACGTGACTTTCTTGCGGCGGTCGCGCGCCAGTTGAAAGGCGCGGTGCGCCACGCGCTCGATCTCGTGCTCGCGATAGACCTCGGTGTTCACGCCCATGCGCTCGCCGTTCTTGGCGAAGATGCCGCGCGGATTCCCGAAATAGATCCCGCCCGATAACTCCCGGACGATCATCAGGTTGGTGCCGCGGACGCGGTCGGGCTTCAGAGCCGAGAATGGAAGCATGCTGTCGAGGACGCGGACAGGTCGCAGGTTCACAAACAGGCCCAGCCGCTGGCGGAGCTGGAGCAGCCCCTGCTCGGGTCTCGACTCGGGACGCTTCGTGTCCCACTGCGGTCCGCCGACCGCGCCCAGCAGAATAGCCTGTGAATTGTTGCAGATAGCGATACTTTCGGCAGGGAGCGGCTCGGCCGTGGCGTCAATCGCCGCACCGCCGATCAGCCCAGTCTGAAAGCGGAATGTCGGCCCGCCGACTTCTCCGAGGGCTTCAAGCACTTTCACGGCCTCGGCGATGACCTCCAGGCCGACGCCGTCACCCGGGAGCAAGGCCACTCGATATGGCTGCAGCATGTTGTCTCATGATAACGTGGCCGGGGGCGAAAGTCAAGCGTAAGTTAGAGTTAGCCGTCTTCGATTACGGTCCGTGCGCAAGCGCGCGCTCGTAAGCTGTTGCATTATATCAACTTAATGACGGCAGAGCCACGGCCGTTCCTCGGGGGCGTCTAAAATCGGCTGATTGATCGGTCTGCCGTCTAATCGGCACCGGCCGTCATCGTCAACGTACCGCATTCTGTGCCCGCCACTGCCAGGTCACCGTGATCGCGATGCACCACAGCCTTGTTCGCGGCCTGTAGATAGGCTCGACCCGCGGCTTCCACCGACAGCGGAGCCGCCGCGCGTCCGGTAAACTCGCGACCCGAGAACAGCGCGCGAACCGAAACCTCGGTCCGGCGATCGCCATTCGTTCCGGACGTGTGCGCCGCAAAGTCGGCGAGCTTCCCGATGACGCCCGTCACTTTGTCGATGGCGCGGAACAGCGCGTCTTCGATGTCGACGCCGCCGGACGCAGCTCGCAGCGTCTCGCCGTCGCGTTCGATTTCCACCGCCGCCGTCGCGCCCTCGTTCGCGGTCTTCGTCTCCACGCGCCGCAGATTGAACGATCGCGGCATAGCCTCGAAGCCGCGGCTCGCGATGTCGATCAAGTCCTCGTCGTAGATGCGCTTCTTGCGATCGGCCAGCCGGCAGAAGAGTTCGTAGGCGTGATCGAGCTCGAGCTTGGTCAGCGAGTACCCGAGTTCCTCGAATCGCTTGGCCAGCGCGTGCCGGCCCGAGTGCTTGCCGAGGACGATCGCCGTGGAAGGCACGCCGACCGACTCCGGCGTCATGATCTCGTACGTCAGCGGGCACTTCAGGACGCCGTCCTGGTGGATGCCGGCCTCGTGCGCGAACGCGTTCTTGCCGACGATCGCTTTGTTCGGCTGCACGGCGACGCCCGTGAGCCGCGTCAGCAGGCAGCTTGCGGGATAAAGCTCTTCGGTGCGGATGCCGGTCTCGAATCCCAGATCGGCCTGGCGCAGGCGCAGCGCCATGGCCACTTCCTCAAGCGCCGCGTTGCCGGCCCGTTCGCCGATCCCGTTGATCGTGCATTCCACCTGGCGCGCGCCGCCGCGGATTCCGGCCAGCGTGTTCGCCATCGCGAGGCCGAGGTCGTTGTGGCTGTGCGTGCTCAGCTCCACGCGGTCCATGCCGGGCACGCGCTCGCGCACGTCGCGAAACATCCGCTCGTACTCGGGTCCGAGGCAGTAGCCTACCGTGTCCGGCAGATTCAGCACCGTCGCGCCCGCTTCGACCGCGGCGTGGCAGACCTCGATCAGGTACTCGCGATCGGTGCGGCCGGCGTCTTCGGGCGAGAACTCGACGTCCGGCGTCAGCGACGCGGCCAGCGCCACCATGCGCTCGATCTGGCTGAGCGCTTCGGCGCGCGTTTTGTGCAGCTTGTACTGCAGATGAATGTCGGAGGTGGCGTAGAAGGTGTGCAATCGCGCGCGCGCCGCGTGCCGCACGGCGTCCCAGGCGCGCTCGATGTCTTTTTCGTTGGCGCGAGCCAGCGCCGCGATCACCGGACGACGAATTTCGAGCGCAATCGCCTTTACGGCCTCGTAATCGCCTTCAGAAGCGATCGGGAATCCCGCCTCGATGATGTCCACGCCTAGATGATCGAGCTGGCGCGCCATTTCAAGCTTTTCGGTGAGATTCAGACTGCAGCCCGGCGACTGCTCGCCGTCGCGCAGCGTGGTGTCGAAGATGTGGATGCGCTCGCCCATGGATCGTTTCACCTCCGGGTCGTTACTCTCGCGAGTCTCGCTTTCGCGATTGTTGCGCGATTGTAACCTACCGACCGGTAGGTCTGTCAAGGTCGGTGTTCGGTTATCGGTATTCGGTTTTCGGTTGCCGGAAGCCGGTAATCTGGTCTTCGGAATCCTCGCCAGCGCTGCCTCCGCGGCTCACTTCCGCTTCGATATTCGCTTGCCGGTTGCCGGAATCCGGTATCCGGTCTTCGGAA